>JAHHSE010000005.1 GCA_020025395.1 Oscillospiraceae bacterium | reverse complement strand
GGGCTTCAGCACCCCTGTGCTGGTGAGGCGGATTCGATTGCAGTCCTGACAGAAGGTGTGGCTGAGGGCATCGATCAAACCGATCTTCCCCCGGAGGGCGGCGCTGGTGTAATACCGGGCGGGGCCGTTGCCCCGGCGCACCCCGGAGAGGGGACGGAGATCGGGCCACACCGCCTGGAGCCGGGAGAGGGCCTCCCCCATGAGGACCTGGGGCCGTCCCGCCCCCGCGCCGATGGGCATCAGCTCTATAAAGCGGACATCCAGAGGAAGCGTTTGGGCCAGAGCCGCCAGCCGGGGAATCTCTTCCCTGTTTTCCTCCAAAAGCACGGTATTGATTTTGGTGGGGATTCCCAGGGCCGCACTGCGGGAAATCACCCGTTCCAGAAGCGCCACCCCCTGGCCCGCATAGCCGGTGATGCGCCGATAGGTCCGGGGGTCCAGGGTATCCAGACTGATGTTAATCCCATCGATTCCGGCCCGGTATAATGCCTCTAAGTAAGTGGGAAGGAGAATCCCGTTGGTGGTCAGGGTAACCTGCTCCACACCGGGAAGGGCCTTGAGCCGGGCCGCGAAGTCCACACAGTTTCGGCGGACCAAAGGCTCGCCCCCGGTGAGCTTGAAGCGGACAATGCCCAGCCGGACCGCGGCCTGACACAGACGGAGCAGCTCCTCATAGCGGAGGGTGTCCGAATGCCGGCAGAGCGGCACCCCGTGGGGCATACAGTATTGACAGCGCAGATTGCAGCGGTCGGTGATGGAGAGACGCAGATAGTCGATCCGCCGCCCCCACTGGTCCCTCATGGGTCATTCCCCCTGTTCCTGGTGAAAGGGACCGCTCTTTCCCCCTTCTTTTTCCACCAGGCGGATGGCCTGGATGCACATGGAGCGGTCCACCGCCTTGCACATATCATAGACGGTGAGAAGGGCCGCGGAGACTCCGGTGAGGGCCTCCATCTCCACCCCGGTCTTCCCCTCACACTGGACGGTGCATACCGCCTCGATCCGGCAGAGCGCCGGATGAAGGATGAATTCCAAAGCGACACGGTCCAGAGGCAGAGGGTGGCAGAGGGGGATGAGGTCGGAGGTGCGCTTTGCGGCCTGGATCCCGGCAATTTGAGCCACCCCCAGCACATCGCCCTTTTTGGCCCTGCCCTCCCGGACCATGGCGAAGCATTCCTCACTCATGGAGAGGGTGCCACGGGCCACCGCCCTCCGCCGGGTGACAGCCTTTTCACTCACATCCACCATCACGGCGTTTCCCTTTGCGTCCACATGGGTAAAGGACATGGCTCACACTCCCTTTCCGAACATACAGTTTGGGAAATGACAGACCGGGCAGTTAAGACACAGCCCCCCATGGCCCAGTGCGGCCAGCTGCTCCGCCGTCACCGGGACATCGGCCAGCAGATAGGGGAGGATCAGGTCGAAAATGGTGCGCTTTGCGTACATGACACAGCCGGGCAGCCCGCAGATGGGGCGGCCGTCCTGGGTATAGGACAACAGGAACATGGCGCCGGGGAGGACGGGGGCGCCATAGGAGACCACCCTGGCCCCGGAGTTCCGAATGGCAAGGGGGGTGCGGTCGTCCGGGTCCACACTCATGCCTCCGGTGCAGAGGATCAGCTCCACCCCGTCCTCCAGCATGGTCTGAATGGCCCGGGTGATCTGATCGGCCTGATCGTCACAATAGATATGGGCCGCCATCGTGCATCCGAACTCCCCCAGCTTGGCCTCCAGGACGGGGGTGAACTGATCCTGGATCAGACCGTGATAGATCTCGCTTCCCGTGGTCACAACCCCAAAGCTTCTGGGACGGAAGGGGAGGAGCTTTAAGAGAGGTTCCGGTCCCGCGGCCTGTCTGGCCAGCTCCATCCGTTCCTTTGCGATGAGGAGGGGGATGACACGGGTGCCGCAGAGCTTGTCCCCGGCGTGGACGGGAAAGCCGGAGAAGCGGGTGGAGACAATGGAATCCCCCAGGGCGTTCACCGCCCGAAGCCGCTGCCTGTCCGCCAGGAAAAGACCGTCGATCTGGGCAAAAAGCTCGATTTTCCCCTCTTTTGGCTCGCCTGCCTCCATATACTCCCCCTGACAGAGCTGACAGAGGATGTGGGCGGCGTCGTTTTCATGGAGCATCTGTTCGTTGACCTCCCAGATGTAAATATGCTCCTTGCCCACGCTGCGCAGAATGGGGATGTCCTCCTGGGTAATGATATGCCCTTTTCGGAAGACCGCGTCCTTGGTGACGCCTGGGATGATTTGGGTGATGTCATGGCAGAGCATCTGCCCCACAGCATCCTGTACAGGGATCTCTTTCATGGCTGTCATCCTCCTGATGGAATGAAGATCGGGGAAGGGAGGAAGGACCGCCCCTCCCAAAGCGTTATACTCTATATCATATCACGCTTTGGGAAAAAAGCAATCCGATCGCTCCGAAAAATTGTGCGATGTTACCTTAAAGAGTCGGGGAAGAGCCTGATTTTTTTGGGGAGGAATTCAATGATTTCCGTTTACATCAGCCTGATTTTTTGGTATATTACTATAGTTGGGGAGGGAGTGATCCGCCCCCTGCCCCCAAACATCAATTCAATTTGTATATGAAACGAGGAGTGTTCCAAATGAGCCGTATGGTCGGTACTGTTTCCCGTGGACTTCGCGCCCCGATTATCCGCAGCGGGGACGATCTGGTTGACATCGTTACCCGTTCCGTCTTGGAGGCCGCCGCTGACGATGGTTTTACCATTCGTGATCGGGATGTGGTCGCCTTGACCGAGGCCATTGTGGCCCGGGCTCAGGGCAACTACGCCTCCGTAGACCATATTGCCGCGGATGTCCGCGCCAAGCTGGGCGGAGAGACCGTGGGTGTCATTTTCCCGATTTTGAGCCGCAATCGCTTTGCCATTTGTTTGCGGGGAATCGCCAAGGGGGCGAAGAAGATCGTTCTCATGCTAAGCTACCCCTCCGACGAGGTGGGCAACCACCTGATCGACATGGACATTCTGGATGAAAAGGGAATCGATCCCTATAAGGATGTTCTGGATTTGGCGGAATACCGTGCCCTTTTTGGCTATGAAAAGCATCCCTTCACCGGAGTGGACTATGTGGAATACTACGAGTCCCTGATTAAGGAGAGCGGCGCTGAGGCGGAGATTTTCTTCGCCAACGATCCCAGAGCCATTTTGAGCCACACGAAGAATGTGATTAACTGTGACATTCATACCCGTGCCCGGACCCGTCGGCTCCTCGCCGCCGCCGGGGCCGAGCGGGTCTTCAGCCTGGATGAGATTATGACCGCCCCCGTGGACGGAAGCGGCTATAATCCAAAGTACGGCCTGCTGGGCTCCAACAAGTCCACCGAATCCCAGGTGAAGCTCTTCCCCCGCGCCTGCCAGGATCTGGTGGAGGATATTCAGAAGAAGCTCCTGGAGGCCACCGGAAAGCATGTAGAGGTCATGGTCTATGGGGACGGTGCATTCAAGGATCCTGTTGGGAAAATCTGGGAGCTGGCCGATCCCGTGGTCTCTCCCGCCTACACCTCCGGTCTGGAGGGGACCCCCAATGAGCTGAAGCTCAAGTATCTGGCGGACAATGACTTCGCCGATCTCTCCGGAGAGGCCCTGAAGGAGGCCATCAAGCGGGAGATTCACAAGAAGGATGACAACCTGGTGGGCAAGATGGTGTCAGAGGGCACCACCCCCCGCCGGCTGACCGATCTGATCGGCTCCCTCTGTGACCTGACCTCCGGCTCCGGTGATAAGGGGACTCCCATCGTCTATATCCAGGGGTATTTTGACAATTATACCACAGAGTAAGGATCGGCGGTCCCATCCCTTCCCAACTCATCCGGCAAAGCAGGGCGACATAACATGAAGAATTCCGAGGAAGGTTCAAAGTGAACCAACCTCGGAATTTTTTGTATTCTGCAAGTCAAGTATTACAAGACGCTGACACAGCGTCCCAGCTTGTCAAAAAAGCCTCGCAGAGTTTGCCGCCGCAGCGGTAAATAAAATAGAAATGATTTTCCACGGGGGCGTGGACCTCGTGGAAAATACATATTTGAAGCTTTGTCCCGTATGTGCAAAAAGATCATCCCCATGAGTGCATGGAAAAGGCGCGGGGAGTTCATTCCACCGGCTATAATACGGAAGCGGTCTGGATCGTGGAGGTATGACGAGGAGGCCCCCGGCTTCAGAAAAGCAGCCCCGTGATGTACGCCCGGGTCTGATGGGGTTTTTACAGAGGGCAGCCGAGGGAAAATGGGGTTAGGGGATGGCGTGGAAGGCCTTGGCCTCAGCCCTGGCCCTGTCGAGATAGGCCCGAAGCTCCGGGCGGAATTTGGGGTGGGCGCAGGTTTCGATCATAAGCTCGGCCCGCTCATAGGCCGTGAGCCCCCGAAGATCTGCAAGCCCCTGTTCGGTGACAATGATCTCGGTGTCATGCTCTGTATGATCTACATGGGTGACATGGGGCACGATGCAGGAGATGGTGCCGTTTTTGGCGGTGGAGGCGGTGGAGAAAATGGAGAGGCCGGAATTGCGGCAATAGTCCGCGCTGCCGCCCAGACCGTTCATAATGCTGACCCCTCCGATGTGTGTGGAGTTCACATTGCCTGCCAGATCGGCTTCGATGGCGGTGTTCATGGCGATGACGGAGAGTCGGCGGATGACCTCGGGGGCATTGCTGATCTCCTGGGGACGGAGGATGATCTTGTTTTTGTACTCATCCAGACGGGCGTAGAAATCATCCCGGCGGGAGGGGGAGATGGTAAGGGCGGTGCCGCAGGCGGAGGAGACCTTGCCGGCGTCGATCAGGTCCACCACGGCATCCTGCATGACCTCGGTGTAGACGGTGAGATGCTCCAGATCGGACTTTGCAAGCCCGGCGAGAACGGCGTTGGCCACGCCGCCCACCCCGGACTGGAAGGGGGGCAGGGGGTCGGGCAGCCGCCCGGCCCTGACCTCCTCCTTCAGGAAGGTGATAATGTGGGAGGCGATGGCTTCCATATCCGCATCCGGGGCCATGAGATCCTGATTGATGTCGGCCCCATCCGTGAGGACAACAGCGACGATCTTTTCGGGATCACACTCGATGTAAGGAGAGCCAACCCGGTCATCGGGCTTTACAATGGGGATGATGGGCGTATGAGGGGCACGCTCCAGGGTCAGGATGTCGTGCATTCCCTCCACGGCGGCGGGAACGGAGGAGTTTACCTCCAGGATAATCTTGTCCGCGTATTTGGCCAGGATATCGATTATCCCGACCGCGCAGGTGGAGATGAGCCGGCCCTTTTCATCCACACCTGCCACCTCCAGCACGGCCACATCGATTTTGCCCAGATATCCGTTTTTCACCATGTAGGGGACATGGGAGACATGGGTATCCACATACTTGACCTGATCGGCGTTAATCAGGCTGCGGAGGTCCTTGTTGCTCTGATACCCATAGCGGCGGCGGAGGACCCCGGACCGGGCCAGCACCCCGTCCAGCTGATCGCCCACATTTCCGCCGGTGATCAAAGTGATGCCAAGGGTCTCTCCGGCCGCTGCGCGTTTGGCCAGCTCGGCGGGAATGACCTTGGGGTAGCCAATGACGGTAAAGCCGCTGGCACCCACCGTCATCCCGTCCCGGATGTAGGCGGCGGCAGCCTCCGGGGTGGTAATTTTCTCACGAATCGCGGCATTGCGGATGCGTTCCATAGTGTGGTAATCCTTTCTGTGTGAAATCAGGGGGGCTGTCCCCCGCGGAAAGACGGGGGGTCACTCCGTCAGCTCCAGAAGGACGGCACCGCCCTGACCGCCGCCCATGCAGAGGGTGGCGATGCCGTATTTGGTGCCGGTGCGCTTCATCCCGTGTACCAGGGTGGTGAGGATTCTGGCCCCGGTGGCACCCAGAGGATGTCCCAGGGCGATGGCGCCGCCGCTGATGTTGACCCGGGACCGATCCAGGCCCAGCTCCTGGATCACGGCCAGGCTCTGGGCGGCGAAGGCCTCATTGAGCTCGATCATCCCAATGTCCTCCAGCTTCAGGCCGGATTTCTCCAAGACCTTGCGGACGGCGGGAATAGGGCCGATGCCCATCAGACGGGGGTCCACGCCCACAATGGAGTGGGCGGCGATTCTGGCCATGGGCTTTCTCCCCAGCTCAGCCGCCTTTTCCCCGCTCATCAGCAGGAGGGCGGCGCCGGCATCACTGCGTCCGCAGGAATTTCCGGCGGTGACTTTGCCCTTTCCGTCGGTGCGGAAGACGGGCTTCAGCTTGGCCAGGGCCTCCATGGAGGTTTCACGGGGCTGCTCATCGGTGTCAAAGAGGATGGGGTCCTTTTTCCGCTGGGGAATGACCACGGGGACAATCTCTTCCTTAAAAATGCCGGAGGATACCGCCTCCGCGGCCCGTCTCTGGCTTTCAAAAGCGAATTCGTCCATGGCCTCTCGGCTGATGCTGTATGCCTCAGCCACATTCTCGGCGGTGTCCCCCATGCCGAAGGCGCCATACTGATCCTGGGGCTGGGCCCGGCGGGCACCCTCTACAATGGGATCAATGACGGCCCCGTTTCCGGTGCCATAGCCGTACCGGGCGTTCCAAAGCTCGAAATGCGTGGCGCTCATGGCCTCCACCCCGCCGGCCACAGCAATGTCCACATCGCCGCAGCGGATGTCATTGGCGGCGCAGTTGACCGACTGAAGAGAGGAGCCGCACTGCATCATCAGAGTATAGGAGGGGATCTCCTCGGGGAAACCGGCCATCAGAGAGCAGACCCGGGCGATGTTGGAGGCCGCGGCGTTCTGCTTCACCTGGGCGATGACCACCTCTTCCACCAGTTTGGGGTCCAGACCGGTGCGCTCCATCAGCGCCTTGCAGACCAGGCTGCCCATTTCATGGGCCTGGATCTGTTTCAAAGTGCCGCCCATCCGTCCCACAGGCGTACGAACGGCGTCCATGATGTAGACATCTCTCATAAAAAGTCCTCCTTCAATTGATTGACGCATCAGCGGGTGTCAGGCTCTGGCTATGCCCTGTTCTCTGGCCTCCTGGGCGACGGCCCGGGCGACGGCCTCCGCTACGGATTTGTCCAGCACGGAGGGGATGATGAATTGGGGGGTGAGCTGATCGTCAGAAACCAGGGCGGCCAGCGCCTTGGCGGCCCGAATCTTCATGCCCTCGGTGATGTCTGCGGCCCGAACCATCAGCGCCCCCTTAAAGATGCCGGGGAAGACCAGGACATTGTTGATCTGGTTGGGGAAGTCGCTGCGACCGGTTCCAACCACGGCGGCTCCCGCACACAGTGCTTCGTCGGGCATAATCTCAGGGATGGGGTTGGCCATGGGGAAGACGATGCCGTGATTCATGGAGGCCACCATCTCCGGGGTCACAAGACCGGGACGGGACACCCCGACAAAGGCGTCTGCCCCCTTCAGGGCATCCGCCAGCGTGCCATGCTCATGATTGCGGTTGGAGATGCGGGAGATCTCCTCCTGACCGGCATTCATGCCTTCGTCCCCCTCGCAGAGGATGCCCTGGATGTCACACAGGACCACATTGCCGAAGCCCATCTTGAGGAGGAGCTTCCCAATGGCAATACCGGCGGCCCCGGCGCCGTTGATGACAATCTTCAGCCTGCCCATCTCCTTTCCGGTCACCTTGACGGCATTGAGGAGGGCGGCCGCCACCACGATGGCGGTGCCGTGCTGATCGTCGTGGAAGACCGGGATGTCACACAGCTCCTTCAGGCGGCGTTCCACCTCAAAGCACCGGGGGGCGGCAATGTCCTCCAGATTGATGCCGCCAAAGCTCTTGGAGATGAGATGGATGGTCTCCACCAGCTTGTCCACATCCTGGGTGTCCACACAGAGGGGGAAGGCATCCACATCGCCGAATTCCTTGAAGAGGGCGCACTTTCCCTCCATGACAGGCATCCCGGCGGCGGGGCCGATGTCCCCCAGGCCCAGGATGGCGGAGCCGTCGGTGATGACGGCCACCAGATTGCTCCGGCGGGTCAGCTCAAAGGATTTGCTGTCATCCTCGGCGATCTCCCGGCAGGGCTGGGCCACACCGGGGGTATAGAGGAGGGAGAGATCCTCCCGGCTCTCCACATGCTTGCGGCTGACCACTTCGATCTTACCCTTCAGCGCATAGTGAAGGTCCAGAGAGCGCTTGCTGATTTCATCCATGTAAATGCCTTCTTTCTTTTGATATCACCGCCGGTTTCCCAAAGGAAGGGGAGGGCGGTTTCAGGGTCAGACCATCTGCTCCGGACGGAAGACCCGGTCGAATGCTTCGGGGGTGAGGAAGCCCAGCCTGACGCAGGCCTCCCTGAGGGAGATATTCTCCCTGTGGGCCAGCTTGGCGGTCTTGGCGGCATTTTCATAGCCGATGTAAGGGTTGAGGGCGGTGACCAGCATCAGGGAGTTGTACAGGTTATGGCGCATCTTCTCTCGGTTGGCGGTGATTCCAACCGCGCACCTGTCGTGAAAGGAGAGGATGGACTCGGCCAGCAGGCGGGCGGACTGGAGGAAGTTGTAGATGCACACGGGCATGAACACATTCAGCTCAAAGTTGCCCTGGGAGGCCGCCATGCCAACGGCCACATCGTTGCCCATGACCTGGACCGCCACCATGGTCACGGCCTCACACTGGGTGGGGTTGACCTTTCCGGGCATGATGGAGGAGCCGGGCTCATTTTCCGGGATAGAGATCTCTCCCAGTCCGTCCCGCGGGCCGGAGGCCAGCCAGCGGACATCATTGGCGATTTTCATCATATCGGCGGCCAGGGCCTTCAGGGCGCCGTGGGCAAAGACCAGCTCATCCTTGCTGGTGAGGGCGTGGAACTTGTTTTCGGCGGTGACAAAGTCCTTTCCGGTGATGGAGGAGACGGCGGCGGCCACCTTTTCATCAAAGCCCCTGGGGGCGTTGAGTCCGGTGCCCACAGCGGTGCCGCCCAGGGCCAGCTCCTTCAGATGGGGGAGGACGGCGGAAATCATCTCCCGGTCCTTTTCCAGAGAGGACCGCCAGCCGCTGATCTCCTGGGAGAAGGTGATGGGGGTGGCGTCCTGCAAATGGGTGCGTCCGCTCTTTACAATGCCCTCATGCTCCTTCTCCAGCCGATAAAAGGTGCCGATCAGCGTGTCCAGGGCGGGGAGGAGCCTGTCCTCCAGTACCAGCACGGCGGAGATGTGCATGGCGGTGGGGAAGGTGTCATTGGAGGACTGGCTCATATTGATGTCATCGTTGGGGTGGAGGAGCCTGCTCCCGGCGATCTCATTGCCTCGGTTGGCGATGACCTCGTTGGCGTTCATATTGGACTGGGTGCCGGAGCCGGTCTGCCAGACCACCAGGGGGAAGTGGCCGTTGAGAGAGCCGCTGATGACTTCGTCACAGGCCTGAGAGACGGCAGACAGCTTTTCCTCAGTCATTTTGTCCGGCTGTAGTTCGTGATTTGCCATAGCGGCGGCCTTTTTCAGCACGCCGAAGGCGTGGATGATCTCTTGGGGCATGGTCTCGATGCCAACGCCGATTTTAAAGTTCTCATGGCTGCGCTGGGTCTGGGCCGCCCAGTAACGGTCGGCGGGGACCTTTACCTCCCCCATGGAGTCATGCTCAATCCGATATTCCATCTTCAAATCACGCCTTTCCGCTCATCCAGGGGATAGAGCTCTTCGATTTTCTCCATGGCGGACCGTTTCAGGTCCGCATAGATGCTGTGCCCCTTGGTGTCCATCCCCACCACCAGGGGACCGAAAGCCTTGGCCTGAAGGTGCCAGACCGCCTCCGGCATTCCCATCTCAAACCAGTTGACATCCACAATTCGTTCCACCCCCTGGGCCAGCTTGGCGGCACAGCCGGGGGCGGCCTGGAGGTAAACATAGCCGTATGTCTGACAGGCCTTCAGGGTATCCTCCCCCATACCGCCTTTGCCCAGAACCGCTTTGACGCCCAGCCTTCCAACCATGTCGGCATAAGGCTCCATGCGGATGGAGGTGGTGGGACCGATGACATTGAGACGCCAGGAGCCATCCTGGTTTTTGAGACAGACAGGTCCGGCATGGAAGACGGCGGCCCCCTGAAAATCCTTGGGGAGAGGGTCCCCCGCTTCCAGCAGAGCCCGGATCTTAAAGTGGGCCATATCTCTGGCGGTAAAGAGGTTTCCGCTTAAATAGACCACATCGCCCACATTCAGCTTCCGCATATCCTCCTCGGTGAGCGGGGTGGACAGATGATAAGTAGCCATGATTTCAAACTCCTTTCCCGATTACAGCAGGGTTTCGACCCGCCCGTCGTCATGGATGCGGATACCCGCCCGGCGGGCCACCCAGCAATGGAAGTTGATGCATACCGGAGCGATGGCGGTGTGGGTGGCGGCGGTGGCGATTTTGACCGCCAGACAGACGGTGTCGCCGCCGGTTCCGGCAGCCCCCAGACCCAGGGAATTGATGTTGTCCTTGAGCTCCTTCTCCAGCCGGACCAGAAGGGGATCGGGGTTCACATCGGTCCATCTCCGGGTGCTGATGGCCTCCCGGCTGAGCTTTCCGGCAATGTCCATCTGTCCGCCGATCCCAATGCCGATCCCAAAAGGAGGACAGGGCTTTCCTCCGGCGTTGACAGCGGTTTCCATCACCAGACGCTTGAGACCCTGAAAGTCCTTGTCCAGCCCCAGGGTGGCGGTGGTCATGATCTTCATGGCGTTGCCCAGCTCCGCGCCGCAGCCCTTGAAACTGATGATGAAGTCCACATATTTCTGACCGGGGCGGTATTGATATTCTATGTTGGGGACTCCTTTTCCGGTGTTGTTTCCGGGGTTTTCTCTGGTCAGGGGGTCCACGATGCTGGGCCGCAGATAGCCCTTTTGGGTGGCCTCGGCCACGGCCTCACCGATGACCTCCGAAACATAGGGAGGGAAGTTCCCATCCCCGTAAGAAAGCCAGGTGGTGGGGTAGCCGGGAGACTGACAGATGGCTTTATCGGCCTCCTTCGCGATGCTCAGATTATCCAGCATGGAGGAGAGCATACTCTTGGCAGTCTCATTGGTCTCCCGGGCCAGAGCGTCCTCCACCAGTCCTTTGACATCCGCCGAGATCTCCGTCACGGCACGGATGACGGCATCGTGGATGGACTGACGGATCAAGGCTTCATTCTGCTTCATTCTTTGTCGCTCCATTTCTATCATAAGATTGCAAACATCCATGGGAAGGCTCAGCGGAAAGGAGGGAAGAGGGCATTGATATCCTCCAGGGTCTCCATCCGGGTGAGGCCGGAGATCAGGGCGTCCTGGGCCTCCGCTGAGAGGAGGGAATGGGTCAGCCCCCGGAACTTGATGTGCTCTGCCTCCCAGTCAAAGGGATTGTTGAAATCCCCAAAGGGATAGATCACCTCCTGGGTGAGAACCGCTCCGCTGTCCAGCTCCACCTCCAAACGGTGAGGCCACCGATTGGCATCCCTCTGATAGAGGTCCTCCAGCCGCTGGTCTACCACCACATGGGTGCAGGCCATCAGGCGCCTGGCCTCCGGATCGGCGGTCTTCTCCGCGGTAAAGACCTCATCCTGAAGGGTTCCGTAGAGAAAGCTGGCGGCGATGCAGTATTGGACACTGAATTTAAAGCCGTAAGGGGTGGCGGGAGCGGGGGAATCCACCGTATCCCTGGCCAGCTGATAGGTATAGTCGGTGATGCGGACGATGTGTTTGGGGTCCGGCCTGTATTTGTTCCGGATCAGCTCCGCGCAGTAGTCCGCCGAGTGGGTGTGACGGCAGCAGGCATAGGGCTTTAAGGAGTTGGAGAGGATCTTGAAGGCCCCTGTCTCCAGCCCTTTGACCAGAAGCTCCGGGTGGTTCTCTGGGGTCATGGCCCCCAGCAGGCCCCGCTCTCCGGTCAGGATGTCCCGGGCGGCGGTGAAGCCGAGGGAGGAAAGCTCGGCCGAACGGATCCCGCAAAGGGCTGCGTTTGCGGTGTGGAGCGTCTTGCTCATGGCACCGTCCGCAAGAAACTGCCAGAGGCCGGCGGACTGGGTTCCTGCCGAGCCGATGGCGTGGAGGAGCTGCTCCCGGGAGAGACCCATGAGCTTTCCCGCCGCCACCGCGGAGGAGAAGCTCCCCACCACGGAAGTGGTATGCCAGTAGTGGTAGGAGGCGGGGTTGATGGCCTCCCCAATGCGGGCTCCGATCTCATATCCGGCCACAATGGCGGCCAGAACCTCCTCGCCGGAGCGGTGGTATTTCTGCCCCACGGCCAGGGCGGCGGGAATGGTGACGGCACCCAGATGAGTGATGGAGGAGTTGTGTACATCGTCCATATCAAGGACATGGGAGCAGGCGGCATTGAGGGCGGCGGCGTATTCACAGAGACCGCCTGTAAAGCCTGGCCTCCAGACGGTGGCCTCCGGTCGTCCGGGCTTGGAGGAGAAATAGGAATTCCAGATGACCCCCTGGGGGCGGACGGCGCCGGCCAAAGCCACCCCGATGAGATCCTCCGCAGCCATCTTGGCGGCCTCCACCGTCTCAGAGGAGAGGGAGGAATAGGTGATATCGTAGAGAAATGCGGAAAGCTGTTGTGTCAACATAAGAACCTCACTGTTTCCATCCGTCAAAAGGCGGGAGAATAGATAAAAGGACCGTGCAAGGTGTGGTGCCCTGCAAATGTATACCTATGTGGTATACCAAACGAATTATAGCATATCCAATATAGGATTGAAAGAGAACTGAGGGAAAATCGAATAAAAAAGCGAAAAAACGGCAAATATGATAAAAAGAAAAGAGTGGAATTAGGCAATACGGAGAATTGTATACCATTCACTTTACAGATGCGCAGGCAAAGTGGTATATTTTCAGGAGATGGGTATACCAATGAAAGGAAAGGGAGAACGGGGATTTCCGGATTCATGGGGTCCGGCGATCAAATTCGGGCCTTGGAACGGCCCGACAGGATGGAATAGGATGCCTCCCATGGGTCTTGGAGGGAGAGAAACATTCCATACGGCTCCCTTTTGTTTCAAATGAAAAAAAGGAGAGGTTTTCAAAATGGCTAAAAGCAATAAACTGATTATAACCTGCGCCCTGTGCGGCGGCGGCACCACACGGAAACAGTCCCCCTATGTCCCTCTGTCCCCCGATGAGCTGGTGGCGGATTCCATTGCTGCCGTGAAAGCCGGCGCTGCCGTTCTCCATATTCATGTCCGTGATGATGAGGGTGTGAACACCATGGAGACCGACCGTTTTGTTGAGGTAGTCACCAGGATCCGGACAGCGCTGAAGGAAAATGATCTGGATGCCATTATCAATGTCACCACCTCCGGGACCAAGTTTCCGGAAGATATGCGAGTGGCCCATCTGCCTCTTTTAAAACCTGAGATGTGCTCCTATGATCCCGGCACAATGAACTGGGCCAACAGCTATATTTTCCTGAATACGCCCCAGTTTCTGGAACGCCTGGGGCTTCTGTGTCAGGAATTGGATATCAAGCCGGAAATCGAAATCTTTGATGCCGGTATGCTGGGCAATGTGGAGTATTATCTGAAGAAGGGGGTTCTGAAGGTGCCGCTGCATTATCAGCTGGTGCTGGATGTGCCCGGTGGTATGCCGGGCAACATTGATTCCGTCAATCATCTGGTCTCCAAGCTGCCCAAGGACTGCACCTGGTCCATTACCGGAATTGGAAAGGCCCATATGCCCTGTATGCTGGCCGGGCTGGCCGCCGGCTGTGACAACCTGCGGGTGGGGCTGGAAGACAATGTGTTCCTGAAAAAGGGAGAGTATGCCACCAATGCCCAGTTGGTAGAGCGGGCGGTGGCTTTGGGTAAGCTGGCCGGCCGTGAAATCGCCACGGCGGCGGAGGCCCGTGAGATCCTGGGCATCACCAGGAGGGAGGACTGACCTCTCGGGGAAAGCTCGGTCAAAAAAGCCCGGAACCACTTAGGTTCCGGGCTTTTTGCAATCCCTGTTTATTCTGTTTCCGTGTCCACCGGGGTCGGTGAATTTTGGAGCATTTTTTCCGCCTTGGCCTGAGAGAGACTGGCTTCCAGCTTGTGACGGAGATCGGCCAGATGACCGGCCACCGATTCCCGTGCGCTGTCTCCGTCCCGCTGAATGATCTGATTGAGGATGGCCTCGTGGGCCAGAATGGAGTTATAGGAGATGCCGCTGCTGTTGATGGTGAACTGACGGGAGACATCCAGCAGTTCAAAGAGGTTCTCATAAATGGAGGTCAGAATGGAGTTGTGGGCCGCCTTCACCATGCAACGATGGAATTGATAGGAGAGGTGACGCTGGCGCAGGATTCCCTCCTCCGTGAGGGGGGTCTCCTTTTTGGCCTGCCGAAGATCCAGCATGATCTGCTGCAGCTCCTGGATATCCTCATTGGTACGCCGATGGGCGGCATGGTATGCCGCAAATGTTTCCAAATTGATTCGGACCTCCAGAAGATCGGCAATTGCCCCTGCCGTCGCGTTGACAGCAAAGCTCATTTTCCCGATGATATCCTCCGTGGTGATGTTGCGAACATAGGTGCCGTCGCCCTGGCTGCTGTCTAAAATTCCCATGTATTCCAAAATTTTCAGGGCTTCGCGGATCGGAACACGGCTGACATTGAATTTCTCTGCCAGATCGCGTTCGGAAGGGAGCTTGTCTCCGCACTTCAACTCCCCGTTGGAGATCATATCCTTGATACTTTCAATGACATATTCGTAGTAGCGTCCACCCTGGGCAACCTTCTTTTTAGAAACATTCATAGCTAACACCTCTTTTGTGAAGATATCCTTCCAGGAAATTATAGCACACAGCGGGGGAAAGGGGAAGAGGAAAAGGGGAAAATAACCAGTTCTCCCGTTTCGGTCCTTGAGACAGAAAGAGTGGTATACATTTTGAAAGGGGGCAGGCAGGGAAGGGAAAAAACGAGAGAAATTTAAAGGGTATTCCATAGAAACAGGAGAGAAATGAAGAAAAATGATCTTTTTTACTGGTCGATATTACTAAAAAATTCAGAAATAATTTAAGCAAATCAGAGAATGAATACCAAAGATATTTACAATCGGGAGAAATGGAGGTATATTAGTAGCAAGCTGGTATACCGCACAGGGGGAAATGTGGAGAGAGAGAGGAATCCCCCTGAAAACGCCATGGAAAAAGGGCTGGCATACAAGGCTGCCCGCCCAGGGCAGCGGGGCGGGAGGCCAGAAAACAGGAAATTCAGCGGTTTATTGAATAGGAGGATGACAGAGAAATGAAGTATGACTTTGACAGCTTGATTGACCGGGATCCGACGGTCCGCGGTACGGGCAAATACCGGATTATGAAAGACTCCAAGGGGAATAAGCCTCCCAAGGGGATTGTTCCCCTGTCGGTTGCCGACATGGAATTCCGCACGGCTCCCTGTGTCATTGAGGCCATCAAGGCAGAGGCCGATTTCGGTGTTCTGGGCTATCATCGTCTGACGGACAGCTTCCGTGCGTCCTGCTGCCAGTGGATGAAGACCCGTCACAACTGGGAGATAGAGCCTGATTGGATTGTCCCCTTTGAGCAGGTGGTTCCCGCCCTGTACAACGCGGTGTGGACCTTTACCCGGCCCGGGGACGGCATTCTCATTCAAACCCCTGACTATCATCATTTTACCGGTGCCACGGTGAATACAGGGCGCACGGTTCTGGAAAATCGTCTGGTCCCCGACGAGAAGGGGCACTACACCGTAGACTTTGCGGATTTCCGGGAGAAGGCCAAAAAGGCCAAGCTCTTCTTCCTCTGTTCCCCCCAAAATCCCACCGGTCGTGTGTGGACCGAGGAAGAGCTTCGGAAGATGGGCGAGATCTGTAATGAGTACGGTGTTATGGTGGTGGCGGACGAGATTCATCACGATCTCATTCAGCCCGGCCGCCAGCACATTGTCTACGCCTCTCTGGGCCGGGCGTTTGCGGACAACTGTGTCGTCTGCACCTCCTTGAGCAAGACCTTCAATCTGGCGGGTCTGTGCTATGCCTCCATCATCATTCCCAATGACGAGGTGCGGGCCAGGTTCCAGAAGCAGATGAATCTCCAGGCCTTCATGCACATTGAGCGGTTTGGTCCTGTGGCCCATGAGGCCGCCTATCGGCATGGGGCCGAGTGGCTGGATGAGCTTATTGAGGTCATCCGGGGCAACTATGAGTATGTCCGGGACTTCTTCGCAAAGCACTTCCCCAAGGTGGTGGTCACCGAGTTGGAGGGAACCTATCTGGTCTGGTGTGACTTTTCGTCCTTCGGAATGAGCGATGCGGAGATGAAGAACTTTCTCACCGACGAATGTCTGCTCTACCTGGACAACGGGACCGATTTCGGCGAAGCCGGCTCCGGATACCAGCGGATCAATGTGGCCTGCCCCAGAAAAATTCTGGAAGACGCTCTGAATCGATTCCTGGAAGCTGCCAAAAAGCGTGGCCTGACCAACTGATCTCCCCCGCCCGGCCTCTCATCGGAGGCCGGAGGCATCCCCCGATCCGTTGAAATCAGATTGAAAGAGATATTGAGGAGGAACCACCATGTTGGAGAAAAAACTGCCTTTCTGCATCGACCATTTCAGCATCGCCACCACCCATCGCAGCCGTCCCATTGATCTCATGACCGGCCTGGGCTTTACGACTGCGGACTGTTATACCGACCGCACTGTCCATTTTATTTTTGAAAACTCCTATTTTGAGCTTTGTACTTATGTGCTGAACAGCACCATCACCTGGCTGACCCAGTCTGTGCCCGCCACCAATCTGCCCAAGGTCCACTCCTATCGGCTGAGCGTCAGGGGCACGGATCCGAACCCCATGCGGAATGCCCTGATCGAGGGCGGCATTGAGACCATCGGTGAGATTAACAATCCCTTCCGTCAGCATGTCCGCTATGGAGAAAAGGAGGGAGAGGCCGGCTATCAGACCTTCTTCATCCAGAACTATGAGCCGTTTACCGACATACTCTTCGGTGCCACCACCCATCTGGCCAAGGAGCTGATTGTGAAAAACGAGACCAAGTTCCCCCACGTCAATGGGGCCAAGCGAATCGCCTATCTCACCGGCTACTGTGACAGCAGCGAGCGCTTCGAGGAGGCGGAAGCCGCCATCACCAAGCTGTACAGCGCCGCCAGGGGTGCCACCGACACCGGCTTTAATCTGGACACCTATCAGCTGGTGGATCATGATGCCTATGTGGAGGAGTTTGGCTGTGAGCCTCGGAACGACGGACTGAAGCTCCCCATCGTGGCCGCCGCCTTTGAGGGCTGCCATCTGGAGTTTGTCAAAAAGCGTGCCTATGATATGAACCTGCAGTACTTTGAGAAAAACGGCAGGCTCTATGTGGACTGCCGCCGTATTGTGGGCCTGTTTCTGGTTTTTCTTCCCTGATTGCATTTATACATCCATAATTTACCAGCTTAGGATGGAAAGGATGTTCAAAAGACAATGACAAATGTAATGAAGAAGACCATGACAGTGCTTTCGGTTGTGTTCGTGGCCTTCCACCTCTATACTGCCATCTTCGGCACCATGCCCGGCATCGCGCA
Organism: Oscillospiraceae bacterium; assembly: GCA_020025395.1. GTDB lineage: Bacteria > Bacillota > Clostridia > Oscillospirales > Oscillospiraceae > JAHHSE01. The sequence continues at coordinate 16,347 of JAHHSE010000005.1, read as the reverse complement.
GAAGTCCATCCACCTGGGGCTTTTGCTGGTGATTTTCTTCCTGGGCGCCATGATTGACAGCAAAAAGACCTGGGAAAAAGCGTTTACAGGGTTGATGCTGTTGTTCTCCGCCAGCAGTATCATTTATATCACGGTGCTGGATGAAAGTCTCCAGGCCCGTGCCGGAATTGTCTATCCCGCCGACTTGATGTTCGGCATCCTTCTGATTGTTGCCGTCTTTGAGGCCTGCCGACGGAAGATGGGCAATCCTCTGGTCATCATCACACTGGTCTTTGTTGCCTATGCCTTCCTGGGGCAGTATATCCCCGGCTTCTTGAACCATCCCGGGATGCCCCTGAAGAAATTTGTCAACCTGATTTATCTGACCACCAGCGGTATCTGGGGCAGTCCTCTGTATGCCTCCGCCTCTTATGTGGTCCTCTTCGTACTTCTGGGTGCCATCATGAGTGTCTCCGGCATCGGAGATTACTTCACCACCCTGGCCACCTCGGCCTTTGGCTCCTTCCGAGGGGGACCGGCGAAGGTCGCCGTGGTAGCCAGCGGACTGTTTGGCTCCATCAGCGGAAGTCCCACCGCCAATGTGGTGGGGACGGGTACCTTTACCATCCCCCTGATGAAGAAAAACGGAATTGAGCCGGAATACGCAGCGGCGGTAGAGGCCACAGCCTCCACCGGCGGTGCCATCATGCCTCCCATTATGGGCTCTACCGCTTTCATCATGGCGGAAATGCTGGGAAAATCCTATTCCAACATCGCCGCCGCCGCTCTCATCCCCGCGATTCTCTACTTTGTCTCCGTCCTCTTTGCCGTGGACATCTATTCCGCCAAAAGAGGTCTGAAGGGTGTCCCACGGGATCAGCTGCCCAAAATGCGGGACCTGCTGAAGCAGATTTATATGCTCTCCCCCCTGATCTTTCTGGTCTTTGCCATGTGCATCGGCCTCACCGTGGTCCGTGCCGGGCTCTATACCGTCATCATTACCCTGATTCTGGTAGAGGCCAATCCCAAGACCCGGCTGACCAAGGAGCAGTGGCTCCAGATCCCGGTTCAGACGGTCAAGAGCGCCATCTCCGTCGGCGTGGCCTGCGCCATGGCGGGCATTATCTCCGGTGTGATTATGGGCTCCGGTCTGGGCTTCCGCATCTCTTCCATTCTGGTTACGGTGGCCGGACACAGTATGCTCCTGCTGCTGGTACTCACCATGGTAGTCTCCCTGATTATGGGGATGGGGGTCCCCACAACAGCCGCCTACCTGGTGCTGGCCGCTCTGGTTGCGCCCACCATGACCAAGCTGGGGATTCCCGATCTGGCCGCCCATATGTTCATCTTCTACTTCGGATGTATCTCCTCCATCACGCCGCCTGTGGCAATGGCGGCCTATGCGGGGGCCGGTCTGGCGGAGTGCGACCCGAATAAAGCGGGCTATAAGGCGTTTCGTCTGGCCATTTGCGCCTTTATCATGCCCTATATGTTTGTATACAATCCCGTTTTGCTGATGCAGGGTTCCGTGCCGGAAATCGCGCTGTGCATGGTCACCTCTCTCATGGGTGCCTATATGCTGGCCTCCGGATTTGAGGGCTATTTCTTCAAGTGGAAGCTGAAGCTGGCGGAGCGTCCGCTCCTCATCGCCGCTGCGCTGATGCTGATCTTCCCCGGCTGGTTGACCGATGTCATGGGACTGGCCGTGCTGGCTGCGGAATTTCTGTCGGGAAAAGTGTTCAATCGTGCTGAGGAGGGGGTTTCGGCAACCTCCGAGAGAGCATAAGGAAAGGGGAAGAAAACATGAAAAAGATGTCTCGTACCATTGGCCTGCTCCTGGCTGCCGCCACATTGGCAGGGTCCCTGACCGCCTGCAGCGGCGGGGAAGACGGCGGTGGCAGTGGGGGAAATCCCGGCGTGGTCCGCATCTCCTGCGGTCCTCTGAACGGTTATCAGAATGTTCTTTATAACTCCGTGGCAGATCTGATGGGAAAGGCCTATCCCGGCACATACAGCTTTGCCATAGAGGCCTCCACCGGTTCGGCGGAAAACGCCCGTCTTCTGGCTGCGGGTGAGACGGATTTCGGCACCATGGGCATGGATATGACGCTGCAGTGCTATGAAGGCTCCGGTCAGTTTGAGGGTCTGCCCAAGGAGCAGATTCTGCATGTGGCCACCCACTCCGGCACCGGTGCCACCATCCAGGTGGTCACCTCCGCAAAAAACGATTCCATCCAATCCATCCCCGATCTGAAGGGGAAAAAGTTCGGCGTGACCGCCGGCATGATGGCCGGATATCTGGACGATCTGCTCTGGGCCTATGATATGACCACCGATGATTTGGGTAAGGTCACCAACCTGAGCCTCGCCGACCTCTGCACCAACCTCCAGGACGGCACCATCGACGCCTTCCTGTACGCCACCCCCGCCCCCTCCACCAACTTCACCGATCTGGCCATGACCTATGGCATCAAGCTCATTGATGTGGGTGAGGAGGCCGTTCAGAAGCTGGTGTCCGAGAAGCCCTGGTATCATAAGGTCCCCATCCCCGCCGGTACCTATGAGGGGGTGGATTATGATGTGACCAGCTTTGCCCAGTATACCGCGCTCTGTGCCCGTGCCGATGTGCCGGAGGAGACCGTATACAATCTGGTCAAGACCATGATGGAAAACGCGGACGCGCTGGAAGCCATCCATAAGAACGCCGCCGGAACCTGTCCGGAGCGTGGGATCGAGGGGGCCATGATCCCTTACCATCCCGGCGCTCTGAGGTATTATCAGGAAGTCGGACTGCTGCAGGATATTCAGCCATAGTCATACCTTCTGCCCTCCTGTTTATATGGGAAAATGCCCCCGGGGACCTCATGAAGCGCCCCTGGAAAGTCAGACCATCTCTTAAACCTGTTCAGGCTGCCGAAAGGGTCTGCCGTCTGTGCAAAGCAGGCGGCAGGCCCTTTTACCTTGCCTTCCTTCGCCAGTAGGCCGAAGAAGTCTTCCATGCCTGGAAAAGGTGTGTCACAGCTTCATTCTGCCAGGGATCTGCAAACCATGTCCATTGGTTTCTGCGCAATGTATTGCACCTTATCCAACCTTCTTGAATTCCGGTGCATATCGTTTGTCTGGGATTCCTTTTGGCAGAAAAAATCACCCCATTTGTGTTCAGCATATCGTACTGTCTCACAAATGGGGTGCAGTTCACTGACGCGCAGCCGGGGGTCTCGACACGCTGAAACACCCTGCCTCCCAATGGAGGCAGAGCGTTGAAAGCAGAATGAAGTTCCCTTCGTCTGCCCGCCGTCTTCCCAAGAGAGGGTCAGAGGGCGGCATCACAGAAGGCGCAGCACTCCACCCCGCCGTTCACCTTGACCAGGGGAGGAAGGTAGGCCTCAAACTGGGTGATGCAGTTTGGATTGTGACAGACGGGGCCGTGACCGATCTCCACCGGGGGAGGGGTGAGCCGCTCCTGATTGGCCAGATCAGCCAAAAGGCTCATCCGGGCAAACATCCCATAGCGGGCCTGTTCAAAGTAGACCGCCCGGGGATCGTCGTCCACATCCTGGGAGATCTCGTCCACTCTGGGCAGAGGGTGCATGATGAGCAGGTCGGCCTTGGCCCGCTCCAACTTGGATTTGCTGAGGATGTAGACGCCCTTGTTCCGCTCGTATTCCAGAGGGTCCACAAAGCGCTCCTGCTGGATGCGGGTCATATAGAGGACATCCAGTTGGGGGATGACGGGCTCCAGTCCGGTGACCTCCACATTCCAAAGGCCGTGCTCCTTCAGAAACATCCGCATATACTCAGGGACCGCCAGCTCCCGTGGGGAGATGAGATAGAGCTTAATCTTCTGGAATTTCGCCAGGGCCTTGATGAGGGAGTGAACGGTGCGTCCGTATTTCAGATCTCCGCAGAATCCGATGGACAGGCCGTCCACCGTTCCCCGGCGCCGGGTGATGGTGGTGAGGTCGGCGGCGGTCTGTGTGGGGTGCATATGGCCTCCGTCCCCGGCGTTGATGACGGGGACATGAGAATAGAGGCTGGCCGCCTTGGCGGCCCCCTCCCGCGGGTGGCGCATCACCACCACATCCGCATAGCCGGAGACCATTTTAATGGTGTCCTTTAAGGTTTCCCCCTTGGAGGTGGAGGTGGATTTGGGATCGGCAAAACCGAAGGTGGTGCCGCCCACCCGGAGCATGGCGGTCTGAAAGGAGAAGTTGGTTCGGGTGGAGGGTTCATAAAAGAGATTGGCGGAGACCTTACCATAGCAGGCCTCCAAAAAATCTTTGGGATGATCGATGATGGCGGCGGCCCTTGTGTAAAGCTCATCCCATTCCTGCCGGGACACATCCCCAAAATCAATTAGATGCCGCATACCGCTTCCGCCTTTCCGTTTGGCCAAATTTTTTTCAGTATATCACAGTGTGGAAATCAGCACAAGCACGGAGCCCACAAATTCTCCCAATCCTTCCTTTGATTTTCTGGTATAGGTTCCCAGACCGATGGAAAAGGTAAGACAAACAGGGGGGACGGGATCCATGGGAACTTGGTTTTGGTATTTTGTGGTATACAGCCTGCTGGGCTGTGGGCTGGAGGTACTGTTCGCACGGCTGACCGGGCAGAGAAAGAGGGACCGGAAATGCTTCTATCTCCTGCCTCTTTGTCCGGTATACGGGTTTGGGGCCATTGGGATTTTGCTTCTGCCCCCGTGGGTCCGGGAGAGGGGGCTTCTACTGATCCTGCTGGGGGGCTTGACCGCCACAGGGGTGGAGTATCTGGTGGGATTGTTTGATGAAAAGGTGCTGGGGGTCCGGTTTTGGGATTATTCCGACCTGCCCTGGAATGTGGGCGGAAAGATCTGCCTCTCTTTTACGGCGGCCTGGGGCCTTCTGGCCCTGCTTCTGGTGCGGGTGGTCCATCCCTGGGTGGCGGCCCTCGCCGCCGCCACCCCGTTCTGGCTTCTCCTGCCTGCCGCCCTGCTGGTGGCGGGAGACGGCGCCCGCTCTGCTGTTCTGCTCCGGCGGGCGGGCACCACTGAGGTTCTCAGATGGTACTCATAGCCCTTCCAGCTCTTCCAGGGTCTCCTGAATGGTCTTTTGAGGGACATAGACCTTGGCCAGATCCATAAGCTGGCTCAGGGTGAGACTGTGGGCGGCCCCCACCAGAGGATGCCGGAGCCATTTGCCAAACCTCCGCTGGAAGACAGCCTTGGATCTGGGATCTGCCAAAAGTTCCCGGACGGTAATCTGATTGTTGCGCAAATTCATTCTTCTTCACCTCATGGTACTCTATGCGCTTTGTCCGCAAAAGGTGAATCCCCCTTTCAGGCGACAGCGCACATCATGGTGCGACGGCTTGGGGCGGGTGGAGGGAACAGGGGACGCCGTCTGGAAAAGGGTCTGCTTGCGGTCTCCGCCGTCCTATGTTAAAATGACAAAATCAAATAGAAAGGGGTGACGGCATGAAAAAGAAACCCTGCCAGAATCAGACTTGGGTCCAGGAAATCAAGACCAAAAAAGGAGTGGCAATCCTTTATGTGATTCTGCGGATCTTTATTATCGCCACCATGGTTTTGCAGTTCTTCAACAAGAACTTTGAAAATGTATTCCTCTGTGTTCTGACCCTGCTCCTTTTGCTGGTCCCCACATTTGTGGAACGGAAGATCCGCATTGAGCTGCCGGATACCCTGGAAATCATTATCATTCTCTTTATTTTTGCGGCGGAGATTCTGGGGGAGATCAAGGCCTATTACATCACCTTCCCCTACTGGGATACCATGCTCCATACCCTGAACGGCTTCCTCTGCGCCGCCATCGGCTTCTCCCTGGTGGACATCCTCAACCGGAATTCCCGTGTCTCCTTTTCCCTGTCCCCCGCCTTCATGGCTCTGGTGGCCTTCTGCTTCTCCATGACCATTGGCGTTTTGTGGGAATTTTTTGAATACTTTATGGATCATGCCGTCCTGTTCGATATGCAGAAGGACACCATCATAAACACCATCTCCACCGTGATGCTGGACCCTGACCATGGAACCAGAGCGGTGGCGGTCAAAGGGATCAAGGACACCATTCTGGTCCTGGAGGACGGCTCCCAGATCGCGCTTGGGCTGGGAGGCTATCTGGATGTGGGGATCATCGACACCATGAAGGATCTGTTCGTCAACTTTATCGGCGCGGTGGTCTTCTCCGTAATCGGCTTCTTTTATGTAAAGAACAGAGGCAGGGGAACATTTGCCCGGCGCTTCATCCCCAAAGTTCTGATGGAGGAGAAGGATGGGAAACAGATGGAGGGGGAGGTATAATCCGTCCCCGGTGAGGCAGACTAAGAGGCGGACCCAACGGTCCCAAAAGGAGGAAAAGATATGGATCCCATCAATGAGAACATTGCCTGTAATGTCAACAGCTGCGCCTACCATCGAGAGCATCACTGCACCCTCAACAGCATCAAGGTGAGCCATTCCTGTGACAAGGTGAGCGCGCCTAAGGAGACTCAGTGCGCCTCCTTCCAGCTGGGAGATCACGGCACCGACTGCGGCTGCCGCTAAATCTGCCTGAGAAGTCCTCAAGCCGCATCCTGCCTGTGCCCGGTCCATGGGTCTGTCCACAGACAGGATGCGGCCCTCTTTTTCTTTTTTTTATAAATTTTTCATTTCCCTATTGAAATCCTATCGAAATAGTAGTATTATAAAAACAACCCGAGAGGAAAGGGGGGAAAGGATCATGAAACTTTCCACAAAGGGTCGATATGCCCTCCGTCTGATGGTGGATGTGGCCCTTCGGGACCCTTCTGAGCCGGTGAGCCTCCGGGATGTGGCTCAGCGGGAGGACATTTCGGTCAAGTATCTGGAACAGATCACCCCTCCCTTGACCCGAGCGGGTCTGCTCCGTTCCGTGCGAGGGGCGGGGGGAGGCTACCTCCTCACCCGGCCGCCGGAAGCGTATACCGTGGGGGAAATTCTGCGGGCCACGGAGGGGGATCTGCTTCCCGTGACCTGTCTGGGCTCCGGCTCCTGCTGTGAGCGGGCCCCCAACTGTGTGACCCTGCAGATCTGGAAGGAGATTTCAGATGCCATCGATTCCGTGGTGGACCGACGGACCCTGGCCGACCTGGTGCGGTGGTCCCACGAAAAGTGCGGCAGGTAAGGGTTCCATCAGAGAGAAACGGGCACAGGACGAAACGGGAACCGATGCCCATTGTTTTTGGATAGAAATCATAGTAAAAAGATATGAATAACAGGAAAAGGGGGATCTTAAATGATCTATGTCGATAATGCCGCAACAACCAGACTTTCAGATGTGGCTCTAAAGGCCATGATGCCCTATTTTCAGGAACATTATGGAAACCCCTCCAGCCTCTATGCCTTTGGTCAGCAGGCCAAAACCGATCTGGATCGGGCCAGAGCGGACATTGCAGCCACGATGAACGCCAGGCCGGAGGAGATCTTCTTCACCTCCGGCGGCTCTGAGAGCGATAACTGGGCCATCCGAGGGGTGGCCAGGCTGATGGAGCTGAAAAAGAAACCCGGCAGACACATCATTACCTCCAGCATCGAGCACCACGCCATTATGCACACCCTCCAGGATATGGAGAAGGAGGGGTATGAGGTCACCTGGCTCCCGGTGGACCGATATGGCCGGGTGGACCCGGCGGCGGTCAGGGAGGCCATCCGTCCCGACACCATCCTTATCACCATCATGGCGGCCAACAATGAGATCGGCACCATTGAGCCGGTCGCGGAGATCGGCGCCATTGCCAGAGAGGCAGGGGTCCTCTTCCACACCGATGCCGTCCAGGCCGTGGGACATATCCCTGTGGATGTGGAGGCCTGGAAATGCGATCTGATGAGCTTCTCCGCCCATAAGTTCCACGGACCCAGAGGGGTGGGAGCGCTCTATGTCCGCAAGAGCCTCCGTCTGCCTCCTCTGGTGGCCGGGGGCGGCCAGGAGAAGGGCCGCCGTTCCGGGACGGAGAACGTGGCCGGCGTGATTGGCATGGCGGCCGCCCTCACCGAGGTGGTCAAGAAGATGCCGGAGGAGAACCGCCGTCAGGCCGCTCTGCGGGATCGGATCATTGAAGGCCTCACCAAGCTGCCCTACACCCGGCTCACCGGAGATCCGGTGAACCGCCTTCCCGGCACCGCCTCCTTTGTCTTTGAGGGAGCGGAGGGAGAGGCCCTCCTTCTCCATCTGGACGCCAAGGGAATTTGCGGCTCCTCCGGCTCGGCCTGTTCCTCGGCCTCGCTGGACCCCTCCCATGTGCTGCTGAACATCGGTCTGCCTCATGAGGTGGCCCATGGTTCCCTGCGGATCTCCCTTAGCGACAACAATACGGAGGAGGATGTGGATGTGATTTTGAAGGAGGTCCCCCTGGCGGTGGATTACCTGAGAAAGATGTCCCCCGTGTGGGATGAGGCGGCCCAAAAGCCCGTTTGGGAGATGTAACATAGTGTGAAACGGATTTCATTCACGAGAAAAAGGAGATAAATTATGCTGTACAGCGATAAGGTCATGGACCATTTTGAGCATCCCAGAAATGTGGGAGTGATTGAGAACGCCGACGGTGTGGGCCAGGTGGGAAATCCCAAGTGCGGCGACATTATGAAAATGTATCTGAAAATTGATGATGGCATTATCACCGATGTGAAGTTTAAGACCTTTGGCTGCGGCTCCGCCATTGCCACCTCCTCCATGGCTACGGAGATGATTATGGGAAAGTCTGTGGAAGACGCCCTGAAGCTCACGAACGCCGCTGTGGCGGAGGCTCTGGACGGACTTCCCGGATATAAGATGCACTGCTCCGTGCTGGCGGAGGAGGCCATTAAGGCCGCCCTGGGCGACTATTACCGCCGCCGTGGGGAGCCGGTTCCCCCCGAGTGCGTTCTCCCCTGTGAGGATGAGGACCATCACCACGGCGCGTGTTCCTGCGGAAGCTGCGGGGACTGAAGGAAACGGGAGAAAAGCGGACAGAGACGGCGTGGCGGGGGCCACGCCGTCTCTGTTTGCACCGGGAGCGGTGGGTTTGCACCGGGAGCGGTGGGGAACATTGACTTCCAGGACCTTTTGCCGTAAAATATAAAGAATCTGGCAAGGAGGAGCTCCTATGATAGAATTACAGAAGGTCAGCAAAATCTTTCCCACCCCGGACGGACCCTTTTCCGCCCTGAAGGACATCAGCCTTACCATCCCGGATGGAAGCATTTTTGGAATTGTGGGCATGAGCGGAGCGGGGAAATCCACCCTGGTGCGCTGTATCAACCTACTGGAAAAGCCCACCCGGGGAAGGGTCCGGATCAGCGGCCTCTTTCCCGACAGGGAGGGGGAGGCCCCGGACCTGTGTGAAATGGACCCCGGACAGCTTCGGCAGGCCCGCCGCTCCATCAGCATGATCTTTCAGCAGTTTAATCTGCTCATGCAGCGCACCTGCCTGAAAAATATCTGCTTCCCCATGGAAATCGCCGGGGTCCCGGCCTCGGAGGCCAAGCAGAAGGCTCTGGAGCTTTTGGAGATGGTAGGTCTTCCGGACAAGGCGGAATCCTATCCCTCCCAGCTCTCCGGAGGACAGAAGCAGCGAATCGCCATCGCCAGGGCGTTGGCCTCCAACCCCAAGATCCTCCTCTGTGATGAGGCCACCTCCGCCCTGGACCCCAATACCACCAGGGCCATCCTCCGGCTGATTCAGGACATTAACAAGCGGCTTGGGATCACGGTGGTGGTCATCACCCATGAGATGGCCGTGGTGGAGGAGATCTGCACCCATGTGGCCATTCTGGATCACGGGACTTTGATGGAGACAGGTACCGTGGAGTCCGTCTTCTCCAACCCCCAGACCGAGGCGGGCCGCCGTCTGGTCTATCCGGAGGGGATGCGGATTGACCGGCTTCCCGCCGCCAATGTGGTGCGCATCGCCTTCAACGGCGGCTCCTCCTATGAGCCTCTCATCGCCTCCCTGGCCATCGACTGCGGAGTGAAGGTGAACATTCTGGGGGCGGACACCCGAAACATGGACGGGAAAGCCTTCGGCACCATGCTTCTGGGCCTGCCGGAGGACAGGGCCGAGGCGGGAAAGGCCATGGCCTACCTGAAAGGCCGGAAAGATCTCACTGTGGAGGAGGTGCGTGATTACCATGGGTAATTTTTCTGCTGTTTTTGCCTCTCTGGACCCTAAAATAGCCGAGCAGGTGGACTATCTGATCCGCCACATCCCCTTTGCGGTTTGGGAGACCATCTATACCACCGTGCTGGCCACTGTCCTGGCCTATGTCATCGGTCTGCCTCTGGGAGTGCTGCTGGTGACCGGGGAGGAGGAGGGGGTGCGTCCCCTTCCCAAGGCAGTCATGCGGCTGCTCAATGTGGGGGTCAATCTGCTCCGCTCGGTCCCCTTCCTCATCCTGATGGTCCTGGTCATCCCTCTCTCCCGTATCCTTGTGGGTACCAGTGTGGGGACCAAGGCCACCATCGTTCCTCTGGTGGCGGCGGCCTTCCCCTTTGTGGCCCGCCTGGTCGAGGGGTCCCTCCGGGAGATGGACAAGGGAATTGTGGAGGCGGCCCAATCCATGGGCTGTTCTCCCCTTCAGATCATCACAAAGGTGATTCTGCCGGAGTGCCGCCCCTCCCTCCTCAACGGCTTTACCACCGCCTTTATCACCATCCTGGGCTATGGAGCCATGGCGGGAGCCATTGGCGGGGGCGGTTTGGGAATGCTGGCCCTGAATTACGGCTTCCAGCGGACCCACTATTTCGCCATGTGGGTGGCGGTGATCGTTCTGGTTCTGCTGGTCCAGCTCTTCCAGACCCTGGGCACCGGCTTTGCCCTGCGGAGTGACAAACGGGTGACCCGGATGAAGAAAAAGTCCCGGAAGGAGTCCGGCTCCTTCCCCCGGGAAACCGAATAGAAGAGGGAGGGTCCCACAGAAAAGGGGGACCCTCCCTTTTTTGGGGGGAGATTTCAAAATTTCTACAAAACAGGGAAAAAGGACGGGAAAAGAGAAAAAGAGTTTGTGCAAGATATGTGATTGACATTCCGGGCGGTTGGGATTACACTAAGGGCAACCCAAGCGGGAACTGAATAACGCCCAATAAAAGCAATGAAGAGAAGAGTACCTTTGGAGATAGATCACAGAGAGCCCGAGTTGGTGGGAACGGGTATCGAAGGCCGGGGGGAAGATGGTCTCGGAGCCGCATACCGACTGCGTTTTTCGCATAGGCTATGACGGGTGCGCCCGTAATCGCGCAGGAGTATGCTCGTACTCCGTAAGGCCTTCTCCGCGAGGAGAGGGTGAACCAAGGTGGTACCACGAAGCCAATGGCTCTCGTCCTTGAATAGGAAGATTCAAGGGCGTTTTTTTATTTCCAAAATGGGAAAAAGAAAAAAAGGAGACCATCGACATGAAAAAGAATCTCACTCTTCTCCTGACCGGAGCCCTGACCCTGGGTCTGCTCGCCGGATGCGGCGGCAAGGAAGACGATGCCGCAACCATCAAGGTGGGGGCCTCTCCCGCCCCTCACGCCGAGATTTTGGAGGTGGCCAAGGAGCTTCTGGCAAAGGAAGGCATTGCCCTGGAAATTGTGGAATTTAACGACTATGTCCTGCCCAACACCTCTTTGGAGGACGGCTCCCTGGACGCAAACTACTTCCAGCACATCACCTATCTGAACGACTTCAACGAGAAAAACGGGACCCATCTGTCCAGCGTGGCGGAGATTCACTATGAGCCCTTCGCCATCTATCCGGGCAAGGCCGCCTCTCTGGAGGATCTGCGGGATGGAGATCAGATCGCCGTCCCCAACGACGGCACCAACGAGGCCCGCGCTCTCATGCTGCTGGAGGCCCAGGGTCTCATCACCTTGAGGGAGGATGCGGGTCTCTCCGCCACCAAGGACGATATTGCGGAAAACCCCCGCAACTATGAGATCGTGGAGCTGGAGGCCAATCAGCTCACCGCCCGCCGGGAGGATGTGGCCCTGGCTGTCATCAACGGCAACTATGCTCTGGGCGCCGGTCTCACCTCCGATCAGGCTCTGGCCTTTGAGGATGCCGCGGCCTCTGCCGGCCCCTATGTCAATGTGCTGGCCGTCAAGGAGGGAAATGAGGAGAATGAGTCCGTCCAGGCTCTGGTGAAGGCGCTCACCAGCCAGGAGGTCAGGGACTTTATGACGGAGAAGTACGGCTCTGCCGTGGTCCCCGCATTCTAAATCCATCCAAAGGGTCCGTCCGAAACGGGATGGACCCTTTGAACAAACAGGAGGTTTTGAGATGAAGATAGCCCGAACCGCCACCGATTTGATTGGGCGGACTCCGCTGCTGGCCCTGGAACGCTACGCCCCCGACCAAACCATTCTGGCAAAGCTGGAGTGCATGAATCCCCTGTCCTCCGCCAAGGACCGGGCCGGATACTATATGATAAAGGAAGCGGAAGAGGCAAACATTCTGCAGCCGGGTGGCACCATTGTGGAGCCGACCAGCGGCAATACGGGGGTGGCTTTGGCCTATGTGGCCGCGGCACGGGGATATCAGGTCCTTCTCACCATGCCTGACACCATGAGCGTGGAGCGGAGAAACCTTCTCTCCGCGCTGGGGGCGAAGCTGATTCTCACCCCGGGCAGTCAGGGAATGGGCGGGGCCGTGGCCAAGGCCAGGGAGCTGCTGGAGACCATCCCCGGAGCCTGGATGCCGGACCAGTTTGGAAATCCCGCCAACGCCAGAGCCCATTATGAGACCACCGGCCCGGAGATCTGGGCGGACACCGAGGGAAGGGTGGATCTCTTTGTGGCAGGGGTAGGCACAGGGGGGACCGTGACAGGCACAGGGCGGTATCTGAAAGAGAAAAATCCCCGGGTGAGGATTGTGGCGGTGGAGCCGGCGGAGTCTCCCCTTCTCTCGGAGGGAAAGGCCGGCCCTCATAAGATTCAGGGGATCGGGGCCAATTTTGTCCCGTCGCTGCTGGATCGCTCCGTGGTGGATGAGGTTCTCCCCGTCCCCGGTGAGGCGGCCATGGAGGGGGCGAAGGCGCTGGCCCGCCGGGAGGGGATATTGGTGGGGATCTCCTCCGGCGCCGCGGCCTGGGCGGCCAGGGAGCTGGGCAAGCGTCCGGAATACCGGGGAAAGACAATCGTGGCCCTTCTGCCGGACACCGGGGAAAGATACCTGTCCACGGGAATTTATGGATGATGGGTTTTTCTCCCGGGTGTTGCCATTCGGGAAAAAATTTGTTAAACTAAGGGGAATGTAAGGCAGAAAAGAGACCGCCACGAGGGAGGGAACCTCCTGTCCGGCGCATCCGTTGTGCCTGGAAAAGGAGGGGGTTCCCCTGGCCAGCCGCCTGCAGAAAAAGCCGGTAAAAAGGAAAAGACGCCGTCGCTCCCCGCTGATGGCTTTTCTCCATAGGATATATGTGTTTCTCGTGGTGCTATCCACCCTCATCGTGACGCTTTGGTGCGTGGTGCAATTTGGCTTCGGGCCGCCCTCTGTGGCGGAACCGTCTCCGCCGGACCAATCCGTTTCCCCGGAGGGGGCGGCGGATCCCCAGGCCGCGCCCGCCCCTGCGCTGGAACGGAAGGGAGACTGGTACCAAACCTTTCTTCTGGTGGGCACCGATGACGGAAACGGCAATGCGGACACCATTATGGTGGCCTCCTTTGACACCAAAAACCATAAGGTGGGGGTAATCTCCATCCCGCGGGACACTCTGGTGGATGAGCCGAGAAGGGTCAAAAAAATCAATGGGGCCTACGGGGCCGGAGGGGTGGAGGAGCTTCACCGGGAGGTCTCCGAGCTGGTGGGCTTCCGGGTGGATCACACCATCCGGGTGGACATTGCCGCCTTTCGGGAGATGGTCGATGAGCTGGGCGGGGTGAGCTTCTATGTCCCCTGTGATATGTACCATAACGACGGGGCCGGCTTCATCATCAATCTGAAGGAGGGGACCCAGTGGCTGGATGGGGAGAAGGCCCTCCAGCTGGTCCGCTATCGGGGCTACCCCAACGCGGATCTGGGGCGGATTCAGACCCAGCAGAAATTTTTGGGAGAGATGGCAAAACAGCTTTTGAAGGTCTCCAACCTGGGAAAGATCAACCGCTTTGCGGAAATCTTTGACCGGAATGTGGAGACCGATCTGAGCCTTCCTGACCTCATCTATTTTGGCACCCGGGCCCTGGAGGTGAATTTCTCCGAGGATGTGACCTTTGCCACCCTCCCGGGGGATGGACAGGTCCATCATAACGGGGTGAAGTATTACTATCAGCTCTTCCCCCAGGAGACCCTGGATATGCTCAATCGGCTGGTCAATCCCTATACCGCCGACCTGACTCTGGAGATGACGGAGATCTATCAGGTGCAATGAGAATACCCCCTGGCACAGACGACTCTGTGTCAGGGGGTCTGTTTTTTTCTATGGAGTCTCTCGGAAAGGCCGTGCCTCCAGCCCGTTTCGGAACAGACAGGCGGCGGTCAGACCGGAGACCGAGGCCAGAAGCTCAGCCAGCAGGCTGTTCTGCTGCTCCAGGGCAGACAGAATTGTGGACAGGGGCTGGGACGGGTCGGACCCGTCTGAGGCCCCCTCCTTCTTGGGAAGAATCCGAGGATCCACGTAGCGGTATGTCGGCTGACCCTCCATGTCCTGGAAGATCTGACAGTCCGGGGTCTCAAAAGGGGAATAGGAGATCTCCTTCTGCCCCCGATCCTGGGTATGGAACATAACTTCACCCCCCTTTTCTCCCCCATCCTATGCCGTGGGAGGGGGATTGGTCCCCTTTCTTCTTGACAGGGTCTCCAAAGACGGATATACTGTTTTTGTCTCATATGAGACAAAAACAGGAGAGGGGAGGGCAGGTGAGATGGAGCGGAAGATTTTGGACTGCCCACTGTTTCAAGGCCTTCCCCAGGAGATGGTGGAGGCGGAGCTGAAGGACTTAAACTGCGTCAGCAGGTCTTATCAGAAGGGGGAGGTTCTCTATTCTCCCCGGGCCTTTTCCCGCAATCTGGGGATTCTTCTCCGTGGGACCGTATCGGTGACCAGAGGGAGTCTGCCTGTCAGTGTGCTGAGGCCGGGGGAGCTGTTTGGAGCGGCGGCCCTCTACAACCGGAGGCCGGACTATGTGACCACCCTCACCGCCCGAACCGACTGTGAAGTTCTGTTTTTGTCTCAGGAGGAGCTGGATACCCTGATGACCCGGCAAAGTCAGGTGGGGAAAAATTACATCTCCTATTTGTCGGAGCGGATTCGGTTTTTGAGCGGAAAGCTGGAGGAGCTTGGCCCCTCAACCGCCGAGGGACGGGTGGTGCGCTACCTGATGCTCCGGGCTGAGGAGGGGAGAACGCTCCCCGACTGCTCTCTCACCGAGCTGGCGGGCCGGCTGGGCATGGGCCGGGCTACCCTCTACCGGGTGTTGGATGCCCTGGAACGGGAGGGGATGCTCCATCGGGAAGGAAAGACCATTGTTTGGACTGGATATGGAAAGGATGATGAAAATGAACAAAAGACGGATTGCGCTGATTGGGGCGGCGGTGCTGACCTTTGCAATGACGGCGGGATGCGGGGATAGGACAGAACCCTCCCCCTCTCCCGTCGCGCCTGATCCCGCTCCGCGGGCTCAGGTGAATGTGGCGGTGCTGAACGGTCCCACGGGGATGGGGGCCGCAAAGCTCATGTGGGAGGATGAGCAGGAGAAGACCCAGCTGGACTACAGCTTCCAGATCTTTGCCTCCAACGACCAGGTCACTGCCGCCCTGAAAAACAAGGAGGTGGATATTGCCGCCATCGCCACCAATGTGGCCGCCAATTACTATAACAAGACCGACGGGAGCATTCAGCTTGCCGCCATCAATACCTATGGAGTGCTGAAAATCCTCCAAAACGGGGAGGAGACCACTCTGAACAGTCTGGCCGATCTGGAGGGGCAGACCCTCTACGCCACCGGCAAGGGAGCCAACCCGGAATTTGTCCTCAGCTATCTTCTCACCGAGAGCGGCCTGGACCCGGAGACCCAGGTGGATATTCAGTGGGTCACCCCGGAGGAGGTCACTCAGGCCATCCTCTCCGGGGAGACGGAGTATGCCATGCTTCCTGTCCCCGCCGCCACCGCCGCCGTGGCAAAGGGAAAGGGGAGCGTCCGGCTGGCCCTGGACCTCAATCAGGTCTGGGAGGAGGTCGGGGCAGAAGGACAGCTCACCATGGGCGGTGTGGTGGTCCGCACCGAATTTGCCAAAGAGAATCCGGAGCTGGTCCGGCAGTTTTTGAAGGAGTATGAGGCCTCCGTCAACTATATGTCCGACCCCGACAGCCTCACCGTGTCCGGAGAGGAGAATCCGGGCCGGCTGCTGGAAAAATATGAGATTGTCCCCTCTGCCGCCATTGGGGAAAAGGCCCTCCCCCAGGCC
>JAHHSE010000049.1 GCA_020025395.1 Oscillospiraceae bacterium | reverse complement strand
GGAAATTACAGCTTTTATGTGGTGGAGAAGGAAGCCCGTTACCAGGAAAAACGCAAGCAGTATGAGAAGGAGCAGGCCAAGATCAAGCAGCTCCAGGAGGCGGCGGACAAGCTCCACCTCTGGGCCTTCATGGGCAATGACAAGCTCCATAAAAGGGCATTCTCCATGGAAAAACGCATCCAGCGGATGCAGTCTACGAACAGGCCCGCCAAAGAGCGGGGGATGGCGACCCGCTTTGAGGAGAGGACCTTTCAGGGAGATGAGCTTTTCGTTGTCAAGGGCTTGAAAAAGTCCTTTGGGGACCGTGTTCTTTTCTCCGATATTCATCTGGAAGTCACTGGTGGGGAGCGAATCGCCCTGCTGGGGGACAACGGCATGGGAAAATCCACCTTTTTGAAAATTCTTCTGGAGGAGGAGCGGGCGGATGAAGGACGGGTCCGGTTTGGTCCTGCGGCGAAAATCGGTTATCTGCCCCAGGTCATCCATTTTTCCCACCCGGAGCGCAATCTGGTGGATACCCTGATCTACGAATTGGATTGTTCGGCGCAAACCGCTCGAAATCGTCTTGCCTCCTTTCAATTCCGGGGGGAGGATGTGTTTAAACAGGTCTCGGCTCTATCCGGCGGGGAGCAGAGCCGACTCCGCCTGTGTATGCTGATGGACGAGGGGATTAATCTTCTTATTTTAGACGAGCCTACCAATCATCTGGATCTGGCCAGCCGGGAATGGATTGAGGAGGCGGTGGAGGACTATGGGGGCGGTCTTCTCTTCGTCTCCCATGACCGTTATTTTGTGGATCGTTTCGCCACCAGGATCTGGATGCTGGAGGGGGGCAGCATACTGGATTTCCGGGGGACTTATCAGGAATTTCAGGCCTTTCGGGCCAAAAGAGCTGAGGTGCCTCCCGGTCCTTCCAAGGCACCGGAGGTCAAAAAGGAGAAGTCAAAGCGCACCGGCGGAACCAAGATGCTGGAAAAGGAGGTTGCCGCCGCGGAGCGGGAGGTGACCAAGGCGGAGGAGCGGATGTATGCTCTCACCTGTGAGATCGAGGAGAATGGCTCCGATTACTTGAAATTACAGGAGCTTTACGAACAGAGATCGGCCTTGGAGGAGGAAATCACCCGCCTGTATGGGGTGTGGGAGACTTTAGAGGCCGAGTTAGAGGAGGTTCGAGGGGAATGAAAAAGAAAAACACATACAGACCATACAGCGGACACAGACATAGAAGGATCTGGAGCCTCCTCTTTGGCAGCCTTTCGGTATTGCTTTTGCTTTTCTTCGCCATACTGGAAGGGGCGATTTATCTTCACGGAAGGACCGACCTTTCCGGAGCGCCAAAGGTTATGGTGGTTTTCGGCTGCAAAGTAGAGGAGAGAGGACCTTCCCTCCTTTTGCAGGACCGCCTGGATACCGCTTTGGACTATTGGAAGGAGAATCCCGATACCCTGGTGGTGGTAACCGGGGGAAAGGGAAAGGACGAGCCGATCTCTGAGGCCCAGTCCATGTATGATTATCTGACGGCCAACGGGGTGGAGGGAGAAAAGATTCTGATGGAGGATCGGTCCCGAAATACCTGGCAGAATGTGAATTATACGCTGGATCTTTTGGAGGAGAAGGGCATTGAGACTACCGACAATGTGGTGGCGGTTTCCAGCGGGTTCCATCTTCTCCGCATTGAGATGCTCTGGGAGCGGGCTGGCGGAGGAGAGCTGGCGGGGACGCTGGCAGCTCCGGTGACCCATCGTCCCTCCGCTGTTCAGATGTTTTTCCGGGAGCCGCTGGCTCTGGTCAAATCCTTCCTGATGGATCGGTGACTCCGGCTTGAGGAGGAGATGACACCGTAGGATATGAGAATGGAGGAGACCCCGCCTTATGTTGGAAAAATTACAAGCGATTGAACAGCGATACGAGGAGGCAGAGGCCCGATTGTCCGCCCCGGAGACCTATGAGGACCCGGCTCTGGTGGCAAAGCTTAATCGGGAGCAGAAAGAGCTGGCCCCTCTGGTAGAGACCTATCGAAAGTACCGAGGCAGAAAAAAGGATCTGGCAGAGGCCCAGGCCCTTCTGTCCGACCCGGATATGAAAGATCTGGCCCAGGAGGAGTTTGCTCTGGCCAAAGAGGATCTGGAGGGGTTGGAGGAGAATCTCAAGCTCCTGCTGCTCCCCACGGACCCCAATGACGGCAAGAATGTCATTGTGGAGATCCGGGCTGGTGTAGGGGGGGAGGAGGCGGCTCTCTTTGCAGGCTCCCTGTTTCGGATGTACTCCATGTATGCCGTGGGGAAAAACTGGACGGTAGAGACCGACAGCCTCAGCGAAACCGAACTTGGAGGGATAAAGGAAATCTGCTTTACAATCTCTGGAGACGGTGCGTTTAGCCGATTGAAATTTGAAAGCGGAGTCCATCGGGTCCAGCGGGTGCCGGAAACGGAATCCGGCGGGCGGATTCACACTTCCACGGTGACGGTGGCAGTGCTCCCTGAGGTGGATGAGGTGGATTTTCATCTGGATCCCGCTGATGTGGAGATGCAGGTCTTCCGGGCCTCCGGAGCCGGGGGACAGCATGTGAATAAGACCTCTTCGGCGGTCCGCCTCATCCATAAACCCAGCGGGACGGTGGTGGAGTGTCAGCAGGAAAGGAGCCAGTTCCAAAATCGGGATAAGGCGATGCGTCTTCTGGCCTCCCGGCTCTGGGAGGCGGAGCGGGAAAAGCAGGAAACCGCCATGACCGAGCAGCGCAGGACCCAGGTGGGCTCCGGGATGCGGAACGAGCGGATTCGAACCTATAATTTCCCCCAGGGACGGCTGACGGATCACCGGATAGGAATGACACTTTACAGGTTAGGCGCCGTCATGGATGGAGACCTGGATGAAATCATTGACGGCCTCGTGACTGCGGATCGGGCAGAACGACTGAAAGCTTCTGAAGAATAAAGGAGAAATACGATGGAAATGATTGTTCGATTCCCCGCGCTACCCCGGGGGATGACCATGCGGGAGCTAGAACTGCAGGTATCCGAGCTGTTGGAGGATGACGGCTGGCTGCTGGGTTCAGGATTGGATGCCGAGGGCGGCTGGCTGGATGTGGATTTGGAGGAGGAGAAGAGCAATCCCAAGCATTCCATTTTGGCGGCCAAGGCCTATTTTCAAAGCCGCGGCTTCGACAGAAGAACCACCATTGAACTGGCGGGCAAGCCTGTGGGCATATACGAATAGAAAGACGGCATAGAAACTGGGGGAAGGGTATGAAAACAGAACGACTGACAGAAAAGGATCTGGAGCGGGCGGCCGAGCTTTTGAGAGAGGGCGGGCTTGTAGGAATTCCCACGGAAACCGTTTATGGACTGGGAGCCAACGGGTTGAATGAGGAGGCGGTGGGCCGGATCTTTGAGGCGAAGGGCCGTCCCCAGGACAATCCGCTCATCCTCCATATCCCGACCGGGGAGTGGCTCATACGCTACTGTAAGGAGATCCCCCAGGCGGCCTTTGATCTTGCGTCCGCCTTCTGGCCCGGTCCCCTCACCATGATCCTCAAGGCCAGGGACATGATCCCAAAGCGGGTGACGGCGGGTCTGGAGACGGTGGGGATGCGCTGTCCGGCCCACCCGCTCTGCCGGGCGGTCCTCACTGCTGCGGGCGTTCCTGTTGCCGCCCCGTCGGGGAACACATCAGGGCGGCCGAGTCCCACAAAGGCGGAGCATATGCTGGAGGATATGGACGGCAAGATCAATGGGATCTTGGACGGAGGCCCCTGTACCGTGGGGGTAGAGTCTACCATTGTGGATCTGACGGTCTGGCCGCCCAGAGTCCTCCGTCCCGGCGGGGTGACCCTGGAACAGCTCCGAGAGGTTCTCGGGAATGTGGAGGTGGACGAAGGGGTTTTTCGCCTGATGGAATCAGGGGAGAGTCCCAGGGCACCGGGAATGAAGTACCGTCATTATGCCCCCAAAGCCCCTGTGACCGTGGTCAGAGGGGCGCCGGAGCAGACTGCGGACTACATTGAGGCCGAGCTGACAGAAAAGAGCGGGGTCATTTGTTTTGAGGAATATGAGGGCAGATTTTCCGGCCATACGGTCTATACCATCGGTTCGGTCGGGGACCTGTCCCAGCAGGCCCGTCTTCTCTTCGATGCCCTCCGAGCCTTTGACCACAGTGATGTGACCGAGATTTGGGCACAAGGTCCGGAGGATCAGGGCCTTGGTCTGGCCATTAACAATCGGCTGAATAAGGCTGCCGGCTTTCATGTGGTGGAGGTGGGGGAGAGATGATTCGAATCGGGATTACCGGCCCCACCGGAGCGGGGAAGACCACGGTGCTAAAGGCCCTGGAAACACTTGGAGCCTATCTTTTGGATGCCGATGCGGTATACTACGAGCTGCTGGCCCAATGCGACCCTTTAAAAAAGGAGTTGCGGGAACGCTTCGGAAGTGATATTCTAGACTGTGATGGTGCTGTAGAGAGAAAACGGCTGGGGAGTCTGGTCTTTGGGGATCGGGAGGCTCTGGCGGATCTCAACCGCATCACACACCCCTACATTCTCCGGGAATTGGATCTGCGAATGGAGAAGGAGGAGGGGAAGGGGCGGCAAGTGACAGCCATTGATGCCATTGCCTTGATTGAAAGCGGGATTGCCGGGAGGTGCGATAAGGTCGTTTCCGTCTTGGCCCCTGCGGAGGTCCGAATCAGGCGCATCATAGAGCGAGACCATGTCACAGAGGCCTATGCCCGAGACCGGGTAGCCGCGCAGCAAACAGATTCCTTTTACCGGGAGAACAGCGACTATGTGTTGGAAAATGATGGGACTGTTGGGCCTGAGGCCTTTTCCCATCAAGCACTCACCCTGTTTCGGACCATTTTAAGTGAATAAGGAGGAATTTCATATGGAAGAAAAAACATTGGCCGACCTCCGTCGGGAGGAGCTTACCCATGCGCCCAAGAACGGCTATGACCGTCTCACCCCTGAGGACGAGGCGGCCATGAAGGCCTATTGTGAAGCGTATAAAAAATTCCTGGACCAGGGAAAGACGGAGCGGGAGTGTGTCAGCTACGCAGTGGCGCTGGCGGAGGCCAAAGGCTTTCAGAAGCTGGAGCGTGGAATGGCCCTTCAGCCCGGAGATAAGGTCTACCGTATCAATCGGGGCAAGTCCCTCATGCTGGCTGTCATCGGACAGAAGCCTCTGAGTGAGGGGGTCCATATTGGCGCGGCGCACATCGACGCCCCCCGTCTGGATTTAAAGCCCAATCCCCTGTATGAGGATTGTGAGCTTGCCTTCCTCAAGACCCACTACTATGGCGGGATCAAGAAGTATCAGTGGGTCACCATTCCTCTGGAGCTCCATGGTGTGATCGCCCTGACCGATGGCCGGGTCATCCATGTGTCCGTAGGGAACAACGAGGGGGATCCCCTTTTTACCATCGATGATCTGCTGCCCCATCTGGGTGCCGAGCAGGCGAAGAAGCCCATGGGGGAAGCCATTCCCGGTGAGAGCCTGAATATTCTGGTGGGCAGCCGTCCTTTTAAGGATGACAAGGGCTCTGAGCGGGTGAAGCTGGCCATTCTGGACCTGCTGAATCAGAAGTACGGCATCGTGGAGGAGGATCTGATCTCCGCTGAGCTGGAAGCGGTTCCCGCCTTCCGGGCCTCTGATGTGGGCTTTGACCGATCCCTCATCGGTGCCTATGGCCACGATGACAGAGTTTGCTCCTATGCCTGCCTGGCCGGTCTTCTGGAGCTGAATGGCATTCCCGCCAAGACTGCGGTTTGTATGCTGGCGGACAAGGAGGAAATCGGCTCTGAGGGTGTGACCGGTATGCGGAGCGCCGCCTTCGACACCTTTATGTCTGACCTGTGTGACACCCAGCAGGTACCTCTGAAGGCCTGCTATGAGAAGTCCTTCTGCCTCTCTTCCGATGTGTGCGCCGCCTATGACCCCAACTTCCCTGAGGTGTACGAGAAGCGGAACAGCGCTCTGGTGAACTACGGCATGGGATTTTGCAAGTATACCGGGTCCCGTGGAAAGGGAGGGGCCTCCGATGCCTCTGCTGAGGTGGTGGCCTATGTCCGCAAGCTGATGAACGATGCCGGGGTGATCTGGCAGATGGCTGAGCTGGGCAAAGTGGATGCCGGCGGCGGCGGAACCGTGGCGGCCTATATGGCGGAGCGGGACATTGACACCCTGGATGCCGGTGTGGCGGTCCTGAGTATGCACTCCCCCTTCGAGACTGTTGGCAAGCTGGACTGCTACATGACCTTTAAGGGCATGAAAGCCGTTTACGAGGCGGAATAAGAAGAACGGCCCCAAAAAAGGCTGCCAGAGTGACTGGCAGCCTTTTGATTGTCTCCGCAGGAGTGAGGCCCGAAGTTTTTTGACAGGGGAGTTTTTATTTGAAATATTTCACCATATGTGTTAATATGATATCCATATCATTTCTTCGTTCGGAGGTGTCCCAGCGTGAGTTATTTATCGTCTATCCTCATGGGGATTTTACAGGGTGTGGCAGAGTTTCTGCCCATTTCCAGCTCAGGGCACCTGGCCCTGTTTCAACAGTTTTTCAACATGGAAAACTATGAAGAATCCCAGATGTTCTTTTCCGTCCTGCTCCATTTTGGTACATTGGTCTCCATTGTGGTGTACTATTATCGGGACATTCTTGAGATGATTCGGGAATTCTTTCTGGGGGCTCGGGACCTTGCCCAAGGAAGTAAAACACCTCCGCCTCCCGCCCGTCGAATGGTTCTTCTGATTATTGTGGCAACCCTGCCCCTCTTTGCGGTGCTGCCTGTGAAAAAGCTGATTGAAAACGCCACAGGCAACACCATCTTTGTCTCCCTCTGTCTGCTGATTACCGGCTGCATTCTCTTTGTCTCGGACCGTCTGGCAAGGGGCAGTAAGACCGCCAAAAACGCCACCATCCTGGATGCCCTTCTGGTGGGACTGGCCCAGGGCTTTGGCACCCTGCCCGGGATTTCCCGTTCCGGCATTACTATTTCCGCCGGTATGATGCGGGGATATGAGCGGTCCTTCGCAGTTCGTTTTTCCTTCCTGATGAGCCTTCCCGCCGTGTTTGGAGCCACCATTCTGGAGCTGAAGGATGCCATTGAGGGCGGTGGAATCCAGGCGGAGATGATCCCTGTCTGCCTGGTGGGGATGCTGGTATCCGGTGTGGTGGGATATTTTGCCATTCATCTGGTCAACCTGCTGGCGAACAAAGGAAAATTCGGAGTATTTGCCTACTACTGCTGGGGGGTTGGACTGGTCTCTCTGATTGCCGGCTTGGTGCTGAAATGATTCGGGAGACGGATGGATATCGTGTGAAACGGAAAAAGAAGTTTCCCTGGAAAGGATGATTGCATGGCCACGCAGCAAAAGAAAAAGCCGGCTTCGGGAGGTAAGCGAAGCAGCCAAGGCTCCCGCTCCACAAGTCGGAAAGCCCCCCCGCCTCCCAAGCCCATTCGTCGGGAGGTAGGAGGACTGGTCTGTCTGCTTCTCGGTTTTTTTGCCAGTTTTGGCTATTTTCAGATTGAGGCTCTCTTCATTGACTTCTTTTGTAATGGTCTGAAAGGGCTTTTTGGCTATGGGTTCTGGCTGGTGCCTCCCGCTCTCCTTTGGGTAGCATACATTCTGTTCTTCCATCAGGGGCGTCCTGTGCGTCTGCGGGTGTTTATGGCTCTGTTTTTCCCCTTCCTCATGGGGGGATTCCTCCATCTGATTTTTGCGTCCAATCGGTATGTCTGGGGCTTGCCCCTGGTGAAGGAGCTGTGGACCAGCGGAATTGCCATTCAGAGCGGAGGAGTTCTGTCCGGTGTGACTGCCATGTTTTTTGTCCTTGTATTCAGCAAGATCGGCGCCGGGGTCCTCTTTGTGATTGGGATGCTGACCGCCTTCCTTCTGGCGGCCCGGCTGTCGCCCATAGAGATTGTGAGCTATTTCCGTAATCGCCCCCGGGTGGAATATGAGCCGTATGAGGAGGAAGAGGTGGTAAAATCCCCGCCTCCCCGTCGGATTGAGGAGAAAAGGGGGCAGACAGCATCCCGCCGCCGTGCCGCCATCGACATCCCGGTGGATGATCCGCCCCAGCCCTTGCCGGAGCCGGCTCCCCAGCCCATAGAGGTGCTGAAACCACAAAAAGAGGGCTTTTTCAATCGGATCTCCCGAGTCCGTGCCCCAGATCAGCTGCTGACCGGGGAGACGGAAGGACCGGAACAGGAAGTCCCTGCTGTATCGACAGATCCGGCAGCGCCCCCTGTTCGGGAGATTCCCCCTGCCGCTCCCGCCTCTTCTCATGAGGGGGGACAGATCTCCGGGACACTGGAAAAGGTGACCAGGGAGGGGGCGGCGCAAGCCGCCCAGCAGGTGGCGGAGGACATTGCAGCCGGACTGGAACAGGGGAAGGGGCAGGCCTACCAGTATCCACCGGTCTCCTTGCTGGATGAGGGGGACATCTCGGTGGGAGAGGATGCCATTGGAGAGCTTCAGGCCAATCAGATTCGGTTGGAGGACACCATCCACTCTTTTGGAATCGACGCCACTATCACCGGAGTGGTAAGAGGGCCTTCCGTGACCAGATATGAGCTGGAACTGGATCAGGGGGTTCGCCTGAACAAGCTGACGAACCTGTCCGACGACATTGCATTGGCGCTTGGCGCTGCCGGGGTGCGGATTGCCCCCATCCCGGATAAAATCTCCATGGTGGGTATCGAGGTCCCAAATAAGCTGGTGACCCCCGTTCCCATCCACCAGGTAATCGATTCCCGGGAATTCCGGGATCATCCGTCCAAGGTGGCCTTTGCCGTGGGAAAGGACATCGGTGGAAACTGCATTGTGGGCAACATTGCCAAGCTGCCTCATCTCCTCATTGCCGGCACCACCGGTTCCGGTAAATCTGTCTGTACCAACTCCCTGATCATTTCCATGCTCTACAAAGCCACACCGGAAGAGGTGCGCATGATTATGGTGGACCCTAAGATGGTTGAGCTTCGGATCTATGACGGGATCCCCCATCTTCTGATCCCTGTGGTGACAGACCCCAAGAAGGCGGCAGGCGCCCTTCAGTGGGCGGTGGTGGAGATGATGAAACGCTATCGGATCTTTTCGGAGGTAGGGGTTCGGGATCTGGCCTCCTATAATGTCCACGCTGCGAAGAGCGAGGAACTGGAACGGATGCCCCAAATCGTTGTGGTCATCGATGAGCTGGCGGATTTGATGTTGGTGGCTGCCAAAGAGGTGGAGGAATCCATCTGCCGCATTGCTCAGATGGGGCGTGCAGCCGGGATGCACCTTGTGATCGCCACCCAGCGGCCCTCTGCCGATGTGATTACCGGTCTGATGAAGGCTAACATTCCAAGCCGCATTGCCTTTGCGGTGGCCTCCGCTCTGGAGTCCCGGATTATTTTGGATACCACGGGAGCGGAGAAACTGGTGGGACGAGGGGATATGCTCTATTTCCCCTTGGGATCCGGAAAGCCCACCCGTGTCCAGGGCTGTCTCATTTCTGATGAGGAAGTGGCCGCTGTAGTGAAC
>JAHHSE010000048.1 GCA_020025395.1 Oscillospiraceae bacterium | reverse complement strand
GCATACCAAGCTGGGGCTGTTGTGATGTGGATTCCATATCCATTCCTCCTTGAAAGATAGGATTACAGTCCCATACTATGCAGGGGATAGAGGTTTGCCCTACTTGTCTCCTGCCGGGAATTGTGGTAAAATAAGAAAAAATGTCCTGCCGGGAAGGGCAGGACCCTTTTGCGATTCCTTCTGAAAAGGGAGAGAAAACGATGTTGGAGATTAAAGACCTCTGCTTCGCGGTGGAGGACGAGCATGGTGAAAGTGAGATACTCAAACAGGTGAACCTTACAGTGGAGGGGAATAAATTCGTTGTCATCACCGGACCCAACGGGGGCGGAAAGACCACCCTGGCCAAGGCCGTCATGGGTTTGGTTCAGCCCACAGAGGGGCAGATTCTCTGGAATGGGACGGACATCACCCATATGTCCATCACCGAGCGGGCCAAGCTGGGGGTGAGCTACGGCTTTCAGCAGCCCCCCCGCTTCAAGGGAATGAAGGTCCGGGACCTGCTGGCCCTGGCGGCCGGAAACCGGACGCTGACCCGGGCGGAGGAATGTCAGTACCTCAACAAGGTGGGACTCTGCGCCAATGACTACATGGACCGGGATGTGGACACCTCTCTCTCCGGAGGGGAGGTCAAGCGCATTGAGATTGCCACCATTCTGGCCCGAAAGGCGGGACTCATGATTTTTGATGAGCCGGAGGCGGGTATCGATCTCTGGTCCTTCGCCCGGCTCACAGAGACCTTCCGCGCCATCCACGACAAGCAGGAGTCCACCCTGCTCATCATCTCTCATCAGGAGCGTATCCTGAATCAGGCGGATGAGATTGTCATGATTGCGGACGGCTCTGTAGCCTGTCACGGACCCAAAGAGGAGATTTTTCCCACCATTCTGGCAAAGACAGAGGCAGTGGGATGCAGCTTTTTGGAGGAGGGCAAGCCATGAACGAGATGGAGAGGGATCTGCTCCGGGCCATTGCCGACATTGAGTCGGTGCCGCAGGGAGCCTATAACATACGGAAGAACGGCCAACTGGAGGGGCGAAGCAGCACCGCGAACATCGAAATTGCCACCCGGACCGACGGAAAACCCGGCATAGACATCCACATCCGTCCCGGCACAAAAAACGAGTCGGTCCACATTCCCGTCCTGGTCACGGAGACTGGACTCAACGACATGGTGTACAACGACTTCTACATTGGTGAGAACTGTGATGTGACCATTGTGGCCGGCTGCGGCATCCACAACTGCGGGGACCAGAAGAGCGAGCATGACGGGATTCACACCTTCTATGTGGGGAAAGGCTCCAGGGTCCGCTATGTGGAAAAGCACTATGGGGAGGGCCCCGGGAGTGGGGAGCGTATCCTCAACCCCCAGACGGTCATCTACCTGGAGGAAGGGGCCTATATGGACCTGGAGACCACCCAGATCAGGGGGGTTGACTCCACCAAGCGGTACACCAGGGTGGTGGCGGGAAAGGACGCGGAAGTAGTCGTTACGGAAAAGCTCCTCACCCATGGCCGGCAGTATGCGGAAAGTGAGATGGATGTGATCCTGGACGGAGAGGGGGCCACAGGCCGGATCGTCTCCCGTTCGGTGGCCCAGGACGAATCCCAGCAGATTTTCTATCCCCGAATGGTGGGGAATGCCCCCTGCTTCGGCCATGTCCAGTGTGACTCCATTCTGATGGGGGAGGCCAAGATCAAGTCCATCCCCGCCATTGACGCACAGCACCCGGAGGCCCAGCTGATCCATGAGGCCGCCATCGGCAGGATCGCCGGAGATCAGATTTTGAAGCTCATGACCCTGGGCTTGACAGAAGAAGAGGCGGAGGAGAAGATACTCAATGGATTCTTGCGGTAAAAATGTCTATGAGCGATTTTTGGAAGACGCGTCCTGGCGGAGCAACCCCTTCGCCCAGCATATGGGGATCGAGATCCTCCAGCTGGATGAAACAGGGTGTACCGGGGTGATGAATCTCCGGCCCTTCCACCTCAATCCCAATCACGGGGTCCATGGGGGCGCCCTGTACACCCTGGCGGATAATC
Source organism: Oscillospiraceae bacterium (assembly GCA_020025395.1). GTDB lineage: Bacteria > Bacillota > Clostridia > Oscillospirales > Oscillospiraceae > JAHHSE01. Next base: position 7,557 of record JAHHSE010000048.1, on the reverse strand, counting down.
TGAGCGGGATTGTCAGCCTCCTCTGGGGGCTGGACCATTTTGGGAAAACCTTTGAGGAGCTGTCTGTCACCACGGTGACCGGAGGACTGAACTTTCTCCGTCCCGTCCATGGAAGCAAGGTGGTGGGGCGGGCCACCCCCCGGAAAATGGGGAGGAGCCTGGCTGTTGTGGATGTGAGTCTTACCGATGACCGGGGACAGGAGTGCTGCTCCGGAACCCTCACCTTCTACTATGTGGACCGACAGAGATTTGTACAGGGATAATTGGGAAATGGCATTCGTGGCTGGATAGAGAAAAGGAGCGTGTCGATTTCGACACGCTCCTTTGGGGAGAGAGGGGTGCTGGCGGTTCCGGAGTGGATGGATGGGGTCACTCCATGTCCCAGTCGGCGTAATCATCGTACTCCGAGGGGTAGGAGCAGTGGCAGCTGGCGGTCTTTTCCTTCACCTTGCCGGTGAGGGAACAGAAAAAGTCCGTGATCTTATCCCAGTAGGCCACGGCACAGCAGGCCAGCGCAACGGCAGCCAGAGAGGCTGCGACAATTTTCAGCACAAAGCGGGCGATTTTCATAACAATACCTCCAATGCGGCAAATCAGTGGGGGGAACTTCTTATAGTTTACACGATTTGCGTGGAAATTACAATGGGCCGGAGGAACTTTTCTCCTTGTATTTTCCGAATAAATAAGCTACAATAATACTGAATCATCCATGATTACAAATGCTCCCAAAAGGAGGTTTCCTTATGAAGGTCCAAACAGAACGAGGCACCATCCAAATCAGCAGCGAGGTTTTTACCAATATCACCGGTGCTGCCGCCACCAATTGCTATGGCGTGAAAGGAATGGCCGTCCGGTCCAAAACAGATGGGCTGGTCCACCTGCTTCGCCGGGAATCCATGTCCAAGGGGGTCAAGGTCACCGCCAATGAGGACGGCTCGGTCTCCATCGAGCTGCACATCATTGTTGACAATGGGGTGAACCTGACCGCGGTCTGCCGCTCGATCATGAGTGAGGTCCGTTATGTGGTCAGCCGCTCCACCGGGACGGAAGTCCGGTCGGTGGATGTGTGTGTGGACTCCATGGTCATTGGATGAGAAGAGAAAGGAATTAGTCAATATGTCTAAAACGATTGACGGAGCCATGCTTTCCCGCATGGTGATTCATGGTGCGGCCTGCATCAATGCCCAGAAACAGGGTGTCAATGAGCTGAATGTCTTCCCTGTCCCGGATGGGGACACGGGGACCAATATGTCCCTTACCATCGGCGCCGCCGCCACAGAGCTGAAAAAGAAAAAGCCGGCCACCGCCGGGGAGACCGCTGTTGTGACCGCCTCCGCCCTTCTGAGAGGGGCCAGAGGAAACTCCGGCGTCATCCTCTCCCTGCTCTTCCGGGGCTTCTCCAAGGCCATCAAGGAAAAGGAAGTCATCGGGGGCAGGGAGTTTGCCATTGCCCTGGATTTTGGGGTGGCCGCCGCCTATAAGGCAGTGATGAAGCCGGCGGAGGGTACGATCCTCACCGTCTCCCGTCTGGCCGCGCGCCGGGCCGCCGAGGCCGCCCGGGAGAATGACGAGCCGGAGTTCGTCATTGAGGAGGCCCTCAAAGAGGGCCATGCGGCCCTGGACAATACCATCCATCAAAATCCCGTTCTGAAAAAGGCCGGGGTGGTGGACGCGGGAGGCAAGGGCTTCCTCATCATCCTTCAGGGAATGCTGGATGAGCTTCGGGGCGTGCCCATGCCGGAAGAGGAGGGAGCGTGTGAGCCTCAGGAGAAGGCGGACTTTGCCACCCTCACCGATGAGGAGATTACCTTTACTTTCGACACCGTCTTCATTGTCCGAAAGAGCGGAAAATCCATTGAGCCCTTCCGCGCCTATCTGAACAGCATTGGAGACAGTCTGGTGATCGGTGAGGACGACGAGGCCTTTAAGGTCCATGTCCATACAGACATTCCGGGGGAGGCCCTGAGCGAGGCGCAGAAATACGGCACCCTGGAGCTGGCCAAGATTGAAAATATGCGGACCCAGTATGAGGATATGGCGGCAGGACGCACCCCCCAGAGTACGGACGATCTGGACATGGAGGCGTGCGGAAACCATCCCATGCCTTCCTCCGAACCCGCCGCTCCGGAAAAGAAGTACGGCTTTGTCTCTGTCTGCGCCGGAGACGGTCTTGCCGCTGTCTTTACCGACCTGGGGGCCGATTTCGTGGTCTCCGGCGGGCAGACCATGAATCCCTCCACGGAGGATATTCTCAAGGAGGTCCATAAGACCCCGGCGGAAGTCGTCTATGTCCTGCCCAACAACAAAAATATCATCATGGCTGCCCAGCAGGCGGCTCGCATGGTAACGGATAAGAAGGTGGTGGTGATTCCCACCGCCACGGTGCCCCAGGGCATCTCCGCCATGATGGTGATGGACCCGGAGGCGGAGGAGGAGGACAATACCGCCGCCATGACCGAGGCAATCTCCCGGGTGCATACCAGCCAGGTGACCTATGCCGCCCGAAACTCCGATTTTGACGGGTTCCAGATTACAGAGGGAGACTATCTGGCCCTTTCGGAAAACCAGCTCTTTGACACGGACAAGGATCTGAATCTCCTGCTGGAAAAGCTGGCCCAGGCAGAGAGACAGCAGAATGCGGAATTTATCAACATCTTCTATGGGGAGGATGTCACGGAAGAGGATGCCCAGAGCGCGGCGGAGATTTTCCGGCAAGCCTGCCCCCATGCGGAGGTCTCCCTTCTTCCCGGCGGTCAGCCTGTCTATTATTATATGATTTCCGCCGAGTAAGCAGCCGGATTCAAGAACAGCGGATACCGGATGCGTATTTGGGGGAAAGAAAAAATGGAGTGTATCGATTTCGATACACTCCATTCTGTTTCTCGGAACAGTCACGGACTTTTGGAGAGCCTAAGCCCCCCGGCCGCCTCACTTTGCTACAGGACTTTGGAGAGAAAGTCGATGGTGCGCTGCTCCTTGGGATGGTCAAAGAACTCTTGCGGGCTGTTCTCCTCCAAAATGGCGCCATCCGCCATAAAGATGATCCGGTTGCCCACCTCACGGGCAAAGCCCATCTCATGGGTCACCACCACCATGGTCATCCCTTCCCGAGCCAAATCCTTCATCACATCCAGCACCTCGCCCACCATCTCCGGGTCCAATGCGGAGGTGGGTTCATCAAAGAGCATGACCTCCGGCTCCATGCAGAGAGCACGGACAATGGCGATTCTCTGCTTCTGCCCGCCGGAGAGCCGGACGGGGAACTCGTTGGCCTTTTCCGCCAGTCCCACCCGCTCCAGCAGGACCATGGCCCTTTTTTCCGCCTCCTCCCTGGAACAGAGGCCCAGCCGGATGGGGGCCAGGGTGATGTTTTTCATCACCGTCATATGGGGGAAGAGATTGAAGTGCTGGAAGACCATGCCCATCTTTCGGCGGTGAAGGTCGATATCCACCTTGGGATCGGTAATCTCCACCCCGTCAAAGAGGATGGTTCCGCTGTTGGGGGTCTCCAAAAGATTGAGACAGCGGAGCAGAGTGGATTTTCCGGAACCGGAGGGGCCGATGATGGCGACCACATCCCCCTTGTCAATGGTGAAGGAACAGTTATGCAGGGCCCGGACCGTTCCGGCGTTAAACTGCTTGGTCACTTGATTGACCTCGATCAGATGCTTACCGCTGGTCTCCACGACGCATCCTCCTCTCAATGATCTCAATGGCCTTCCCGGCGGGGAAGTTGATGGCAAAGTAGATGACGGCGGCCAGCACATAGGGGCCAATGGTGATGAAGCTGCTGGAAGCGGCAGTCTTGGCCCCCCACATCAGATCCTGCATTCCCAGGACCATACAGATGGAGGATTCCTTTACCATGGTGACCACCTCATTGGCCAGGGCGGGAAGGATATTTTTCACGGCCTGGGGGAGGACCACCAGCTTCATCCCCTGCCACTGGGAGAGGCCCAGGGAGCGGGCGGCCTCCATCTGTCCCGAATCCACCGCCAGAATCCCCGCCCGAAAGATCTCTGCCACATAGGCGGAGCTGTTGAGAGCCAGGGCCACCACCCCTGGAATGAAGTAGGACAGATCCACAAAGCCAAAGAGCTTGATGGAGGGAATGCGGATGACATGAAAGACGCCGAAGAAAATAATAGAGAGCTGAACCAGCAGAGGGGTGGACCGAATCACCGAGATATAGGCTCCGGACAGACCCCGAACCAGCCCATTGCGGCTCAAGCGCATCAGCGCCAGAAGAAGGGCGGGAACCACGGCCAGAAGAACCGACACCACCGCCAGCAGGATGGTATACTCCACCCCCTGTACAAAGTAAATCCCGTATTTGGGCAGAAAGTGGAAGTTGAAGAAACTGGTGGGGGGCAAAGCCTCATACCAGGCGGCGATGGCTTCAAACATGACATTGTTCCTTTCTCAAGAAAATTGGGTACATTAGCCCATGGCCTGGGAGCTGAGGGCATCCGCCTCCTCCATGTAGGTCTTAAAGGTATCGTTGGCCTTCAGGTCGGCAATGGTCTGATTGATGGAGTCCAAAAGCGCTTTGGGATCTCCCTCCGCCACCCAGACACAGGGCAGACCCACAGAGCCAAGCTCCACATCTTCCACCACGGCCAGGTCGGGGTTGGACTCCACATACTTCATGGCCACAGCCCCGTCCAGCACCACAGCGTCGCATTTGTCATAGACCAGCTGATTGATGAGATCCCCCGCATTGGCCAGGAGGACGGGTGTGGTTCCGGTCATGTGGATGGGGGCGGTCTCCTCATCCTCTCCGGTGACGATGAGGGCCTTATTGGTGCCGGTCTGGGCACCCACCTTCTTGCCGGAAAAGTCCTCAATGGTCTTATACTGATCCAGATTGGCCTTTTTCACAAGCACCATGGGAGGCAGATCCTCGTAATAGGGATCGGAGCTGTCAGCGGCCTTTTCCCGGTCAGGGGTGGACTCCATGTCCGCGATGACAAAGTCGCACTTCCCCTGAGCCATCATGGTCAGGAGGTTGTCGAAGCTCATGTCCACAATCTCCAGCTCGGCCCCCATATCCTCCGCGATCTTGTGGGCCAAGGCCACATCGAAGCCCACAATTTTATCCTCTCCGTTCTCCAAAATGTGGAACTCATAGGGAGGGTAGTCCGCCGAGGTGCCGAAGACCAGCTTCTTGGGCGCCTCATTCTGCTCTGCGTCCTGATTGGCGGAGGGGGACGGTCCAACCTCCTCTCCCCCGGTGCAGGCAGTCAGCAGGGACAGGCTCATCATACAGCCAAGGGCCAGGGACAGGATCTTTTTCATATTCATTCTCCTCACTTTAACCAGTTATTTCATTTATAATTATACGCTATATCCATATAAAATGCAATATTTATTCATATCTTTTTTTACAAAAAAAGCTGATTTTCCCTCCTTCTTCCTGACAGTTTATACAATAATGCAATACTTTTCTTTTTAAAAACAAAAAAGACACACAGAATCTCAAGATTCTGTGTGTCTTTGATGGATAAAATCAGATGAATAAATTCTTATCCTTTTGTGGCATTGTTGAAGAAGAAGTAGCCCAGGGGGGTGTAGTAAACGCCCTGAATGTCATCCTTCAGCATAAACTTCTGGGTATAGAAGTAGATGGGACCCAAAGCCCAGTCCTGACCGATGATGATGTCCTCGGCCTTGTGGAGCGCAGCCATCCGCTCTGCGGGATCGGTGGCAGCCTTAGCGGCATCAATGGCGGCGTCAAAATCCTTGTTGGAGTACTGGGCGTCGTTGTTTCCGCCGTCGGTGTACCACATATCCAGGAAGGAGATGGGATCGTTGTAGTCGGCGATCCAGCCGTTCCGGGCCACCTGATAGTCGCCGTTCTTACGGGTCTCCAGGAAGGCGGCCCACTCCTGATTCTCCAGCTTAATGTTCACGCCCAGGCCGTCAGACCACATTCTCTGAAGAGCCTCGCCCACGGCCTTGTGTCCGTCAGCGGTATTATACAGGTAGGTGACGGTGGGGAAGGTGGAGCGGTCGGTGTAGCCAGCCTCGTCCAGCAGACGGTTGGCCTCTTCCAGGTTCTTCTTGTAGATCTCCTCATTGGTGGGAGCCTCCCAGTAGTCGCCGCCGGTGGTGCGGAAATCGCCAGCGGCGCCCTCAGCGTCATTAATGCCGCTGGGCACAAAGCCGGTCGCGGGGACCTGGCCGGCCTGGGTCACATTCTCCACAATGTATTGGCTGTCCATGGCCAGGGTAAAGGCCTTACGGACCCGCCAATCGTCAAAGGGAGCCTTCTCCACATTGTAGCAGACATAGTAGGTGCCGATGTAGTCCACGATCTTCATCTCACCGGAGGCGATGAGAGCGGGCAGCTCGTCAACGGGCACACTCTGGATGAACTGAAGGTCATTGGCGTTGTAGGCGGTGAGCATGGCGTTGTCGTTGTCCATCAGAGAGAAGGTGATGGTCTGGGGGCCAAGCTTGTCGTAGTCATAGTACTCGGGATTCTTTTCCATGACGATCTTGGCGTTGTTCTCCCACTGGGTCATCTTGTAAGCGCCGTTGGAGAGATAGGTCTCAGGCTTAAAGGTCCACTGATCCCCGTTGGCCTCAATGGTATCCTGACGGACAGGCAGGGTGGCGGGGAAGGCACAGACCTCCAGGAAGTATGCGTTGTCATTCTTCAAAGTAACAACAAAGGTCTTGTCATCGGGGGCGGAAACCGCCAGCTTGCTCACATCCACGGGATCGCTGGACTGGACCTCATCATAGCCCTTCACCATGTCGATCATGTAGCAGTAGTCGGCGGCGGTTTCGGGGTTGGCCAGACGCTGCCAGGAGTAGACAAAGTCGTTGGCGGTCACAGGCTGACCATCCCACCACTTGATGTCGTCCCGGAGGGTGAAGGTGTAGGTGACTGTCCCATCCTCATTGAGGGTCTTCTCCCACTTCTCCGCCTGACCGGGAACCAGCTCCGCCATATTGACGGTCCCCTCGGATCCATTGGCCTCCTTGCCGGAGTCCGCCCATTTCAGCAGGCCCTCGAACATATGCTGGGTCATAATGCCGCCATCCACAGCGGTATTGAGGGCAGGGTCGATGGTCTGGGGCTGAGAAGCGATGCACAGATTCATATGGAAGCCATCCCCAGAGGGAGCCACACTGGGATCTGCACCAGGATTGCCGCTGGGCGAAGGGCTGGGATCGCCGCCAGTACATCCGGCAAATACGCCAAAGCTCATGGCAGAGACCAGCAGCAGAGACAGAGTCTTCTTCATGGGATTCATTGCAAGTTACCTCCTAACTCGATTTGTATCATCCAACAGTCCTGTGTACATGACTGCGTGACACACACAGTTGTTTCCTTCCTCTTCAGCGGAAAGCGGTTCTTTCCCTCCCCTTCCAAGGAATTGGTGACATTGTACCATCATTGCGAAGGGCTGTAAATAGCAAATGTTACAAAATTGTTAATCCAAATTACTTTTTCACAGTAAATAAATGAATTATTCCAGAAATTTCCATTAAATTTTCCATTTTCTTCTAGATGACTGCAAAATGGGAATACCCTCTCCCATATGG
>JAHHSE010000047.1 GCA_020025395.1 Oscillospiraceae bacterium | reverse complement strand
GTTGAGAAGGGCGTTGTTGATCTGTTCCATTGATTTCACCTCCTTTCAAGGAAGGATTCTATTCCAAAGGACACGAGGTCCGTTTGGACTAAGCTTGGGAAAGCCGGACCACACGGGCGGCGCTGACGAATTCGTCGATGAGGGCCTCCTCATCCTTTTGGACGGCCTTCTGGTATTGGTCCAGTTTTTTTTCTTTCAGCTTTTCAATGGAGGAGGTTTCCTGCTTGGCGGCTACCACCTGTTCCCGCTTCTGCTCCTCCTGCCGCTGAAATTCCTCCAGCTGCAAGGTCTCCTGATTGATGGTCGCCTCACAGGCCCGCAGGCCGCTTTGATACATCAGGGCGGTGGTGATGGGAAGTCCCTGCTGCTGCTGCACCTTGTATTCCTCGTTGTAAGCCCGGTACCGGGTCCACAGGGAGTCAAGGACCTCCTCCTGCTGATGGAGCCGGGCCAGAATAACCGCGTGCTCCCCCTGGAGAGAGTCCAGAATCTGCTGCTTGTACATCAATACCGTATTCAGTGGAAACTGAAATTTTTTCATCAAAATCTCTCCGCTCACTTCAAGATGGCCGCCATTTTTTCCAGGGTCTGCTCATAGGTGAAGGCCTCATCCACCTCCTGGGTCAGGAAGGCGTTGATCGCATCGATTTTGGAAAGGGCAAAGTCCAGCTTACGATTGGTTCCCGGCTTATATGCGCCGATGGCCACAAGATCGGCGTTTTTCTCATATATACTGAGAATGTCACGGATGCGGGAGGCCAGCTGCCGATGCTCCGGAGAGACAATTTCGGTCATCAGACGGGAGATGCTGGCGCTCACATCAATGGCGGGGTAATGGTTGCTGTTGGCAAGGGCACGGGAGAGGACGATGTGTCCGTCCAGAATACCGCGGACGGTATCGGCAATGGGCTCATTGGTGTCGTCGCCCTCCACCAGTACGGTATAGACCCCGGTGATGGAGCCTGTGCTGAAGTTTCCGCTCCGCTCCAGAAGTTTGGGCATTTCCGCATAGATGGAAGGGGTGTAGCCGCGGGCCACAGGGGGCTCCCCGATGGCCAGGCCGATCTCACGCTGTGCCATGGCGAAGCGGGTGAGAGAGTCCATCATCAGGAGGACATCGTAGCCCTGATCCCGAAAATACTCTGCGATACCGGTGGCCACGGAGGGGCATTTCATTCGGAGCATAGCGGGCTGATCGGAGGTGGCAACCACCAGGATGGAACGGCGCATCCCCTCCTCACCCAGGTCCTTCTGGACGAATTCCAGGACCTCACGTCCCCGCTCCCCCACCAGGGCGATCACATTGATGTCCGCTGTGACATTCTTTGCGATCATGCCCATCAGGGTGCTTTTTCCCACACCGGAACCGGCAAAGATGCCGATACGCTGGCCCTTGCCAATGGTAATCATGCTGTCAATGGCCTTGACCCCGAACTCCATCCGCTCCCGGATGGGGGGACGCTCCAGGGGGTTGATCTGGCGGCCGCCGATGCAGTAGGAGGTTCCGCTGTCGAAGGGACCCCGCCCGTCGATGGGCTGCCCCAAAGCGTTGATGATTCGGCCCCGCAGGAACTCCCCCATCTGGAGGGTGAGCTGGGTGCCGGTATTGCGGACGAAGTTGCCGGAGGAGATACCCTTCATGTCGGAGTAGGGCATGAGGAGGATCCGATCATTCTTGAAACCGACCACCTCCGCGGTGACCTGGCGGCCGGACTCTCCGCTGTAAATGCGGCAGATATCGCCAATAGCCGCATTTCCCCCGGAGGCCTCAATGGACATACCCACGATATTCTCGATTTTCCCCGTCAGGCTATAGGGCTGGGCCCGATGGACCTGGCGTATCATCTGCTGAAACACGCGGAGCGTCCCTCCTTACAGTAGTTGGCCGCTGTCCAAGGACTCAGAGGGGGTCTCCGAGAGAAGGGAGCGGAGGTTGTTAAGCTGCGTGGAAGCGCTGGCGTCGATGATCTCGTTGGGCATCTCAATGATGCAGGTACCCGGCTCATCGTTGGCCATGGGAATGATCCGCACCCGGTCAGACAGGGCGGAGAGGGCGGCAGACAGGGAGGCGGGGATGGGGGCCATTCGTTTGGCGTCATGCTCGGAGATATAGATGTGGACCCACTCCCGCCGCTTCCGCTTGTCCACGGCGGTCTGAATCATGCGGGCCACGACCTCGCCGCTGCTCTTTAAACTGACCGAGACCACTTTTTCCGCCACAGCCAGAGCCAGATCCCGCAGCTCATCCACGCTGCTGTCCAGGAACTGGTCCAGCCGGGTACCGGCCCGCTCCAGAAACTGTTCCACCTGCTGCCCCTGGGCTTCGGCGGTTTCCTGGAGCTTGACGGCCCCTTCCGACATGGATTGCTCCATGCCATGGGCATAGCCCTCTCGGAAGCCGTCCTCCCTGGCGCTGATCTTGATCTGCTCTCCCTCCAGAGCCGCCTGATCCCTGGTCTGGGACAGGATCTCCTCCGCCTGCCGCTTTGCGTCCGCCAAAATCTCCTCCGCCTCCTGACGGGCATCCTGCAGGATGGCATCGGCCTGGAGCTTGGCATAGTCGATGGGGTTTTGACTGCGGGAGGGCTTGCGCTCCGCCGTGTGGGTCAGAGGCTCTTCGGAGGGTTCCGGCGTGGTGGGAATAATGATTTCGTCGGTATCAGGAAACTCGTAGGGCTCCGGTTTGAGGAGGGAAAAGTGTTTTAAAATACTAGGCAATGATATCGTCCTTTCCGCCCTTCAGGATGATGATTTCATTTCGTTCTTCCAAACTACGGATAATATCAACGATACGCTGCTGCGCCTCTTCCACATCCTTCATGCGGACATTGGTTGTGATTTCCAGATCGTCTTTGATGGTCTGGGCCATACGGGTGGACATATTGGTAAAGAGCTTGTTCGCCACCTCCTCGTTGGCGGCCTTGAGGGAGAGCACCAGATCCCTGGTGTCGCAGTCCCGGACAAACCGCTGGACCGAACGGTCGTCCATGGTGACAATGTCTTCGAAGACGAACATCCGCTTGCGGATCTCGTCGGCCAGGTCCTGATTGTAGGAGGAGAGGCCGTCGAAGATGTTTTTCTCGCTGGTGCGGTCCAGATTGTTCATGACATTGGCCACATAATCGATTCCGCCCACCTTGACATTGGCGCTGGTAATGAGGTTGGAGAACTTCTTGCTCATCTCATGCTCCACGATCTTCACGGCGGTAGGGGAGACGGTGTCGATTTTGGCGATGCTCTCCACCACGCGGACCTGCTTGGCCTCATCCAGCTGGGCGATGACGCCGGCGGCCTTGTCCGCCTCCAGATAGGAGAGGACCAGGGCGATGGTCTGGGGACGCTCACTTTGCAGGGTGGAGAAGAGGAAGCGTGCATCGGCCTTGCTCATGAAGGAGAACTGACGGTTCTTCAGGGATTTGGTGACCTTATTGAGCAGATCATCGGCGGCCTGCTGGCCATAGGCCTTCTCCAGAACGGATCTGGCGTATTCCAGACCACCCTCGGTGACCGCCTTGTTGGTCATGCACATCTGATAGAAATCGCTCAGAATGCTCTCGGTCTGTTCAGAGTCCAGAAAGCCCAGCTTGGCTACCTCGATGGTGAGCAGCTCCACATCCTCAGGCTCCATGTACTTGTAGAGTTCAGAGGCTTTCTCCGCGCCCAGGGCCACAATCACGGCGGCGGCCCGCTGGGCGGAGGAGAGTTCCGGCTTTGGCTTGGAAGGGGTTGTTTTTTCTTCTGCCGCGGTTTTTTCCGCGGCGGCGGCTTTGGTGTCCGCCGCTCTTTTTGCATCAGCCATCCTCTTCGCCTCCCTTGAGCCAAATCTTGATCATCTGCGCGGCAATTTCCGGGTTTTCATCCGCAAACTTGCGGATATCCTGCCGCAGCTCCATACTTCTCTCCGTATGCATGGTCATGACATCGGCCCCCAAAGGCTCCGCGGGGAGACCCATGTTGGCGAGAAGTTCTTCCATATCGCTGCCGACCTGGTCCTGCAGGGCCTTCTTTTTCCGTCTCTTGTGGAGAAGGATGAGAAGGACGATGACCAGAACCAAAAGGAAGAGGGCGACACCTGCGATGATCAGAATTACATACAGGGGGATGGGCTGACCGGGACCGACGGGCAGGACAGGCTGGGTATAGAAGGGGGCGGACATGATGGAGATTTTATTGACCGCATTTTCCTCCCCAATGCCGGAGACCCTGGCCACATGGGAGCGGACAGCGTCCAGATCGACGGCCCCGGCGGTGGTGCTGTTGATGGTCACCGAGACCATGCAGTCGGAGATGTAGCCGGCGGTGCGCTCGATATGGGTGTCCTTGCGGGGGTTGTCATACTCCACCTGGCCGCCGGCACTGATTTCCTGTTCGGTGCCGTTGGGCCTGATTTCCTCTTCCACATAAGTAGGCAGATCCGCGTTGGGCTCGGCACCCACCACACCGCCCGCGGTATCATCGGGGTTCCGGGTCACCCGGTGATCGTAGACCAGAGAGCCGATGATGCCTTTGCCTCCGGTGCTGCCGTCGTTGGCCCATTCCGGAAGGAAGACATCGGTGGCGTTGCTGATGGTCCGATTCACATCCACGGTGCAGTTGACACCCACCCGGACATTGTCCTCCCCGAAGATGGGGGCCAGGACCTGCATGATATCGGTGCGGATCTTGTTGTTGTACTGCTCCTCCAGCTGCATTTTCAGCTGGGAGGCCTCTCCGCTGGCGGCGGTATCGTCGGTGGGGGTGTAGGAGTTGCCCAGGGTGTCTGAAATGACCACGGAATCGATGTTCAGCCCCTGAACGCTGTGGGCCACCAGAGAGCGGATGGCGTTGGACTGCTGATTGGTCAGCTTTTGACCGCTCTGCATGGTAACCAGCACCGCGGCACTGGCATTTACCACATTTTCGCTGTCCAGAACATAGCTTCGATTCTCCCCCGGAGTGATGGTTACGGAGGCATCCTTCACCCCGTCGAAGCAGCGGATCACGGCGCCCATCCGCTCCTGGAGGCTGTTGAGATAAGCCCGGTTTCGCTCGGATTCGGTGGAGAGGGCGCTGACATGATCATAGTAAGTAGAGTAGGAGAAGCCCGATTTCGGATACCCCGCCATCAAAAGCTTTGCCTTCAGGGCGTTTTCCTGGGATTGGGGGACCATGATCGTATCGGTATTCTCCAGCCGGTAGTCCGTGATCCCCTGATCGGAGAGGTAGGACATGATGCTGGAGGCCTCCTCGTTGTTCAGTCCGGTGAACAACACGGTATAGGGACGGGTGTTCAGAAAAATGGTCAGCGCAAGCGCCAGAATCACCAAGACGGCCAGGGCGCCGAACAGCAGCTTCTTTGGGACCTTGCGCAAGGCCTCTTTTATTTTATCCCAAAAGGGTTTTATCTTTTCGGTCAAGCATACTCACTCCCGGTCAGGCATCAAGCTTAAATATTGATACGAGTCAGTTCGGAATAGGCCTCCACAGCCCTGTTCCTCAGCTGTATCAACAGGTCCACTGCGATTGCGTACTTATTTGAGGCAATAGTTGAGGCAGCGGGATTGTCCAGCTGCCCAGTGGCCAGGAGGTATTGAACCCCCGTTTTTTCCGCATCGGTTGTGCGCACATTGTCGATGGCGTTCTGAAAGACGGCACCAAACAGGGTGCCGTTTGCCTGATCCGAAGAAGAGATGGATTCCGCCCCACGGAGGGATGTCAGGGGCCGGATCTGTTCAATGGGTGTCATCATCGCTTAAACTCCTTTCCACATTGAGAAGAATTGCTTATCTGCCGATTTCCAGCCCCCTGGCGACCACGGCCTTCAGAACATTGAAGGCGGTCACATTGGCGGAAAAGGCCTGATTGGCCGCCATGGCATCGGTCATCTCCTTCACCATGTCCACATTGGGGAGGGAGACATATCCGGTCTCATCCGCGTCGGGATGGGTGGGATCAAAAACCATTTTCAGGGGGGAGGGATCCTCTACGATCTGGGTGACCCGAACACCGCCGGCGGTCTCATAGCCGCGGTTGGGGGCCAGCCCCTGAGAGGCCCGTGCCATGGCGGCCCGGAAGTCGTCCCGTCCGGTTTCGGACTGAAAAACCACCATTTTCCGCCGATAAGGTCCGCCGGCCTCCGTTCGGGTGACATTAGAGTTTGTTACATTTTCGGAAATCACATCCAGACGAAGCTGCTGGGCAGTCAGTCCGGAGCCGATGATGTTCATGGAACTTAAAAAAGCCATATCGTTTACTCCTTATTCAAGATGGAGGGGCTTACTGCCCCCGAGCCACGGCCCGCAGGGCGGCCAGATCGCTGGAGATGGCACTCATCACATATTGGAGCTGATAGGCGTTTCGAATCAGCTCTGCGCTCTGATCGGTCACATTGACCCCGTTGTTGTCCAGACGGGTGGACTCCTGGGCTTCAAAGACCGCAGGGGCGCTCTCCTCCAGGATTCGGCGGGCAGACCGGATGGGGGTGGAAGATTGGACGGCGTCTTCCAGCTTGTCCCGCAGGGTCTCTTCAAAAGTCACGACCTTGGCCTTGTAGCCGGGGGTCTCTGCGTTGGTAATATTGTCCAGAATAGCGGCCTGCTTGGTCCAGAGGAAACCCATGGATTTTTCCAGCAGGAACATCGAATTGTTTGACAGAAGATCCATATCCGTTCCTTCCTTTTCTCATACTCCCCTTTTTTCTGTGCATTATAGATGAAGAAAAGCGGGAAGGTTATAATTTACCAGTCATATTATGCCACTTTAAAAGAAAGAAAGCAACCGCCAATTTATATAAAATCATAAAGAATTGAGGGATTTCGACGAAATCCGACATTCATAAGGTGACAAATTAATCCGATTTAGAACGGATTTTGCAAAAAAATGAATAAATTAGGACGCAAAATAAATTGCACCGTACATTCTCCTTCGGGAAAAGGTATACCGTGAATTTTATTTTCTTCTCGGTTTTTTGCCCGTTTGTGCTGAAAAAAACATGAATTCAAAAGAAAAAGCCGAAAAGTTTGCCAAATAAAGTAAATTTTTCGGGAGGATTGGAAGGGTACTTGTCATTTTGAATGAAAAAATCTATAATGAGCATAGAACGGAGGGATCCCATGGAGAAACGGTATATGCGTCTGAAACTGCGGCTTCTGGCCTGGGTGGCGGGGGCAGCCTTCCTCTGTGCCGCCCTGTGCATGGTGCTGTGGTCACTGTTTCAAAATACCATATTGGGGGAACCGGTGAAGGCCATCTTCTATTGGTTCGGCCGGGCCTTTTTTGGATGTACCATGGAGGAGAGCAGGCGGTTTTGGATGGAAAAGGTCCTGCCAAATCAGGCGTTTTTACTCAACTTCATCCTGCTGGCCGCTATGCTGGCCGCCTTTTATGTCGCCATGGGGAGATTTACCCGATGGTTTGACCAGATCAGCAGGGCTGTCCACCAGATGACCGTTGATGCGGAGCAGGAGATCCGGCTGCCCAGGGAACTGGCCCCTTTGGAGGGGGATCTGAACGAGATGCGGATCACCCTGGCGAATCGGAAGCGGGAGGCGGAGGAGTCGGCACAGAGGGGCAGGGATCTGGTGGTCTTTCTGGCCCATGACCTCAAGACCCCGCTCACCTCTGTGCTGGGATACCTGACCCTTCTGCGGGACCAGCCGGAGCTGGACCCTTCGCAGCGGGCCAAATACGCCGGGATTGCTCTGGAGAAGGCGGGACGGCTGGAGGAGCTGATCAGCGAGTTTTTTGACATCAATCGGTTGGAGTTCTGTCAGATTGAGGAGGCTGATGAGAGCATCCGTTTGTCCATGCTTTTGGAGCAGATCTGCGATGAGTTCTGGCCTATTTTTGAGGAGAGGCGGCTGATGTTCCGATCTGCCATCTCAGAGGGTCTCACCGTCCGTGGAGATCCGGAGAAGCTGGCCCGGGTTTTTGATAATGTGTTGAGAAATGCGGTAAATTACAGTCCCGCCGGCAGTACGGTGGGGCTGCGGGCCTTTCGTCAGGGGGGAGAGATCACCGTGTCCATCAGCAATGAGGGGCTGGAGATCCCGGAACAGGAACTCAACCATATTTTCGAAAAATTCTACCGGCTGGATACCGCCCGCTCCACCCGGACCGGGGGAGCGGGGCTGGGGCTGGCCATTGCAAAGGAGATCGTGGAGCGCCACGGGGGCAGCATCCGGGCCGAGTCCACAGGAAAGCTGACCGTCTTCACCATCACCCTTCCCGCCAGAAAGGCCGGGGAATAAAAGGAGGAGGCAGGGCCTTCCAACCGCTTGACGGACGGGCATCTTAGGACACTCTTTCGCACCGATTTTCTTTTGCCGCTTTTTCAGCCTTGATGGCCCTGACTCCGGCCGACACAAGTTCGCGTATCATATCTGATTGCGTACGGTTATAAAACAGTTCTTTTTTAATGGAATCGAGGGATTTCCCTATTTCCGGGGTGATCGCAAATGTCATTCTCTTCAATTCAGTAGCCATGCCGAGACACCTCCTTCCCTTCCATCCGAACTCCTGAATTGAGCTGCATGATTATTATAGTTCATAGGTTCAGAACCTGTCAAGTAATTTTCATTATGACCTGCTTGACAGAATGTATGAACCTCTGCATAATATGAACTGTAAGGAGGTGGTATGGATGCCGACGGATAAACCACGCTACACAGTTATAGTGGATGCCGAACTGCTGAAGGAGATTGACGATTTTCGTTTTGAGAACCGATATCCCAGCCGTTCCGCCGCAACATTAGAGCTAATCCGACGGGGGATTGAACAGTTAAAAAAGGAGCAGGAGGAGACAAAGCAAAAAAAGGGGCCCTCCGCCGAGGAGGGCGAATGAGAGCCATGCTTCCATGAAGATAAGGACTGAACGCCGGGAGTCTGAAGCGGCTGACATCAGCGGAAGACAGGGTGTGGATGCTGTCGCAGCGTCCGAAACGGCATATGGAACGCGAAAACAGCTTGGCTCAGGCGGTCCGCCATAAACCCGGACGAGCCGAACCATCTCTCGGGGAAGCGGAATTCGGTCATGAAGAGCGTTCTTCCCGCATAGAGTGGGAGAGAGTGGACGGAGGCCTGTCCGCCCCCCTGTTCGGTGAGTGGAGAAGAAAGGTGGAAGCGTATGAAAAAAGTGGTACTGACCGCATTGGCCCTGCTGGCGGTCCTTTTTCTCCTGCCCCTCCTGCTGTTTGGGGGGACGGGCCTCTCCCCCCTTCCCGCTCTGGGAGGGGAACCTGTGGAAACCTTGCCGCCGCAAGCCGCTCCGGTGGCAATAGGGCCTCCGGATGCCCAGCGGGAGGTCACTCTTTTCCACAAAAAGACCGGGACTGTGGAAACGCTGACCATGGACCGGTACTTATGGGGGGTGGTGGCGGCGGAGATGCCCGCCTCCTTCGGGCTGGAGGCCTTAAAGGCTCAGGCGGTGGCGGCCAGGACCTATACGCTGCGGAAGGGGAGCGGAACACATTCCGCCCACCCGGAAGCCATGGTCTGTGACAACTATGCCTGCTGCCAGGCCTACCTCACCGAGGAGGAGGCCAGGGCCAACTGGGGGCTGCAAGCCCCTCTCTACACGGATAAAATTCGGAATGCGGTGTCAGGGACCGACGGTCTGGCCCTGACTTATCAGGGGGAGCTGATAGACGCGGTCTTTTTCTCCTCCTCCTCCGGCTCGACGGCGGATGCCGCCGAGGTCTGGGGGAATTCTGTCCCCTACCTTCAGCC
>JAHHSE010000046.1 GCA_020025395.1 Oscillospiraceae bacterium | reverse complement strand
CCGTAGTATAGGAGGAAACAGATCAGAGCCGCCAGGAGGGCAATGGCGAAGATCACAGCGGGGGAGAGGAAGTGAAGGGCCATGGACAGGCCTTCGGAAATGGATTGAGGCATGAGAAACCTCCCAAGAAAAAAATAGAGGGCAGCCCTTTTGACTGCCCTCTATTTTACTTCTTCTTTTTCTTTTTGTCAAAGAAACTCTTGATATTTTCCGCGGGGGTAGGGGCGGCTTCCTCCAGCTCTCCCATGGCTTGCCCATAGGCGCGAAGGGCATCTTTCTGATGCTGGGAAAGCCGGGTGGGGACCTGGACCTTGACGGTCACATACTGATCTCCCCGTCCCCGTCCATTCAGGCTGGGGATGCCCTTTCCGCGCAGGCGGAAGGTGGTCCCGGTCTGGGTGCCCTCAGGAAGGTCATACTTGACCGGGCCGTCGATGGTGTCAATGGTCAGCTCGGCACCCAAAACGGCCTGGAGGAAGGTGACGGGCTGTTCCAGCAGAACGGAGGTCCCATCCCGGCGGAATTTGGCGTGGGGACGGACGGTGACACCGACAATCAGATCACCGGCCGGGCCGCCGTTGGTCCCGGATCCGCCCTGGCCCCGCAGGGAGATGGCCTGGCCGTCGTTGATCCCGGCGGGAATCTTTACGGTAATCCGACGCTGACGGCGTGTGGAGCCGGAGCCGTGGCAGGTACCGCAGGGGCTATGGATTATTTTTCCGGTACCGTGACATTTGTCACAGGGGGCCTGGGTGGAGAAGATCATGCCGCCGCCCCCCCGCTGGACCCGGACCTGACCGGTGCCACGGCACTGGGGGCAGACCTCAGCGGTGGTGCCAGGGGCGCAGCCGGTGCCGCGGCAGTCCTCACAGGACTCGTTCCGGTTGAGGGAAATCTCCTTTTCGCAGCCAAAGGCGGCCTCCTCAAAGGAAATGGTCACATTGGCCCGGAGATTGTCACCCTTTCGGGGGCCGTTGCGGCTCTGACGGCCGCCCCCTCCGAAGAAGGAACCCAGAAGATCCCCCAGATCAATGTCCCCAAAGTCTCCGCCGAAGCCTCCGAAGCCCCCAAAGCCTCCGCCGGGATTGAAGTTGGGATCAATCCCGGCATGGCCGAACTGGTCATACCGGCTCCGCTTCTCCTTATCGGAGAGGACTTCATAGGCCTCGTTGACCTCCTTGAACCTGGTCTCGGCCGTCTTGTCTCCGGGATTTAGGTCGGGATGGTACTGCTTGGCCAGCTTGCGATAGGCTTTTTTCAGCTCATCGTCCGAGGCCCCCTTAGAGACGCCCAGGACTTCATAATAGTCGCGTTTTTGTTCTGGCATTGTGATCACCTCGTTTCATTCGGTGTTGGAACCGACACCCAAGGGAGCCCCCTCGGACCGGCGGTTCAAAACTCATCAATTGCGCAGACGGGGAAGGCCCGTCTGCGCAATTGCACATCTTATTTGTTGTCGTCGTCCACCACGGTGAAGTCCGCGTCCACCACATTGGAGTCGCTGTCCGACCCGCCGGCAGCGGCGCCGCCCATATCAGGGCCGGTGGGAGCGCCCTGGGGATTGGCCTGGGCGTACATCTTCTCGGTGATGGGGTAGAAGACCTTGGAGACCTCCTCGGTGGCGGCCTTGATGGCCTCCGAATCGGTGCCCTTGAGGGCCTCCTTCAGCTTGGAGACAGCGGCCTCCACAGAGGCCTTGTCATTGGCATCGATCTTATCGCCCATCTCCTCCAGGGTCTTCTCGGTCTGATAGACCACCTGATCGCCCTGGTTGCGAATCTCCACCTCTTCCTTCCGCTTGGCATCCTCGGCGGCAAACTGCTCTGCCTCCTTGACGGCCTTTTCCACATCTTCCTTGGACATATTGGTGGAGGAGGTGATGGTGATATGCTGCTCCTTGCCGGTGCCCAGGTCCTTGGCGGAGACATTCACAATGCCGTTGGCATCGATATCGAAGGTGACTTCGATCTGAGGCACATTCCGGCGGGCGGGGGCAATGCCGTCCAGGTTGAACCGACCCAGGGTCTTGTTATACTGGGCCATTTCCCGCTCACCCTGGAGAACATGGACCTCCACGGAGGTCTGATTGTCGGCGGCGGTGGTGAAGATCTGGCTCTTCTTGGCGGGGATGGTGGTGTTCCGCTCAATGAGCTTGGTCATGACGCCGCCCATGGTCTCAATGCCCAGGGAGAGGGGGGTGACATCCAAAAGCAGCAGGCCCTTTACATCGCCCACCAGAACACCGCCCTGAAGGGCGGCACCCATGGCCACGCACTCATCGGGGTTGATGCCCTTGAAGCCCTCCTTGCCCGTGAGCTTCTTCACCATCTCCTGTACGGCGGGGATTCGGCTGGAACCACCCACCATGAGGACCTTGGCAATGTCCTTTCCGGAGAGGCCCGCATCGCTCATGGCCTGACGGACGGGGCCGGCAGTGGCCTCCACCAGATGGGCGGTGAGCTGATCGAACTTGGCACGGGTGAGGGTCAAATCCAGATGCTTGGGACCGGTGGCGTCAGCGGTGATATAAGGGAGGTTAATGGAGGTGGAGGTGACGCCGGACAGCTCTACCTTGGCCTTTTCGGCGGCCTCCTTCAGACGCTGCATGGCAACCTTGTCGCTGGTGAGGTCCACATTCTCGGCCTTCTTAAACTCCTCGGCCATCCAGTCCATCACGCACTTGTCGAAGTCATCGCCGCCCAGACGGTTGTTGCCGGCGGTGGCCAAAACCTCAATCACCCCGTCGCCGACCTCCAGAACGGAGACATCGAAGGTTCCTCCGCCCAGGTCATAGACCATGATCTTCTGATCGGATTCCTTGTCGGCACCGTAGGCCAGGGCGGCGGCGGTGGGCTCGTTGATGATACGCTTGACATCCAGACCCGCGATTCGTCCCGCATCCTTGGTGGCCTGACGCTGGGCATCGGTGAAATAGGCGGGAACGGTGATGACGGCCTCGGAGACGGTCTGACCCAGATAGGCCTCGGCGTCTGCCTTCAGCTTCTGAAGGATCATGGCACTGATCTCCTGCGGGGTATAGTTCTTGCCGTCGATGCCGACCTTATAGTCGGTTCCCATCTCACGCTTGATGGAAGAGATGGTGCGGTCGGGATTGGTGATGGCCTGGCGCTTGGCGACCTGGCCTACCATACGCTCCCCGTCCTTGGAAAAGGCCACCACGGAAGGGGTGGTGCGGTTTCCCTCGGCGTTGGCGATGACCACAGCCTCGCCGCCCTCCATCACGGAGACGCAGGAGTTGGTTGTACCCAGGTCGATACCAATAATTTTAGACATAAGTCATTCCTCCAAATATCAATCAAATTATCTTATTTCTCGTCCGGGAAAGGGACAGCCGCCCGAAGACCGGGCGGTCTTGCTAATTGGCCACCTTCACCATGGCAAAGCGCAGCACCCTGTCGCTGGTCTGGAAGCCCGCCTGGAAGACCTCTACAATGGAATTTTCCTCGGCGGTCTCATCCTCCACGTGCATCACCGCGTTGTGGAGGTTGGGGTCAAAGGTCTGGCCCAGGGCGGGGATCTCGGTGACGCCCTGCTGCTCCAGGATTTTTTTCAGCTCCGACAGGGTCATCTCCACCCCTTTGGCGTAGGCCTCATCGGTGCAGGGCTGACGGACGGCCCGCTCCAGGTTGTCATAGATGGGGAGAAGGGCCGTAATGGTGCTGCCCTTGGCCTCGGACCAGATCCCTTCCTTTTCTTTGTTGGTGCGCTTTCGGAAGTTATCATATTCGGCGGCCAGCCGGAGATACTGATCCTCCTTGGCGGCCAGCTCGGCCTTCAGGGCCTCCAGAGCCTCCGGCTCTGTTTCCTGCGGAGCCTCCTCCTGGGGCTGCTCTGCCGGGGTCTCCGCCGTTTCCAGAAGCTCCTCCTCCTGAGGGGCCTGATCCTGCTGCTTCTTACTCATGGTGATTTATTCCTCCTTCTCGCTCTGGGGCAGGGATGCGGCTTCGTTTGCCTCAAACAGGCGGGCCAGCCCGTCGGCAAAATAAGAGAGCCGGGCGGTCAATTTCGCGTAATCCATTCGGGTGGGTCCCACCACGCCGATCACTCCGCGAAGCCCGTTGCCGATGTCATAGCTTGCCATGACAACGCTGGTATCCTGAAGGGCGGCGGCCACATTTTCCGGTCCGATAAAGATATTCATTTTCCCGTTGGCGGGAACGGTGAGAGATTCCATCTCTTCGGTTTCGGACAGATAGTTCATAAGAGGCTCTGCCCGTTCCAGACATCGGTACTCCGGGTGGGAGAGAAGACTGGTGATGCCCGCTGTGTGAATTGACTGCGCTGACTGCTCCCGCAGGACCTCCATTCCAAAAGAGACCACCAGGGAAATCAGCCCGTAGGCCTCTCCGGCCGCGTGGGAGGCCACCCGCATCAGCTCCGGCGTGATCTCCTCCAGGGTAAGTCCGGTAAAGGTGGCGTTCAACAGGGTGTTGAGAAGACTCAATTGGGATTCGTTCAGGTCGGAGGGCAGGCGCATGAGCCGATTTCGGACCACATCATTGTCGGTCATGAGAACGGCGATAAAGGCGTTACGCTCCACCATCAGAAGATCGAACCGCCGAATGGTGACACGGCCGGAGCCTGCCGCCAGGGCGAAGGTGGGGTAGCGGGTGAGCTGGGAGACAATTCGCCCGGCCTGGTCAATGACCTTATCCAGCTCCTGCATCTTCAGGCGGAGGGCCTCGTTGAGGCGCCTGGTCTCCAAGGCGCTGAGCCGATGGATCTCCATAAGCTCATTCACATAGAGCCGATATCCCTTGGGAGAGGGAATGCGTCCGGCGGAGGTGTGGGGCTGCTCCAGAAAGCCCAGGGCCTCCAGATCCGCCATCTCATTGCGGATGGTGGCAGAGGAGATATCCAGCCCGGCGGTCTGGGCAATGGACCTGGACCCCACCGGCTCTGCCGTTTCAATGTAATTTTCAATGATGGCCCGGAGGATCTTTTTTTTGCGTTCTGTCAAATCCAAGGGCATCACTTCCTAAAATCGTATTAGCACTCGATCTCTATGAGTGCTAATGTTAATTTACCACCACCCCCCAAAAAAGTCAAGGGTTCCAGATGTAAATTAAATATGAACGGAAAAAAACGGGCCTCTGCGGGGCAGAGACCCGAAGGGAGAGGGGGATTTGGGGAGATTTATCGGCAGACCAGAGTCTGACGCACCTCCCCAAGGGCCTGGACGAAGGCCTCTCCGTCGGCAAGGGTGGAGAAGGGGGAGAAGGAGACTCGAAGGACCCCCATGAGGGTTTTTGGGGGAAGGCCCAGGGCTGCGAAGACATGGCTGGGCTTGCCCCGGTGGCAGGCGGAGCCGGAGGAGATATAGATCCCCTTGTCCCCCAGGGCCCGGACCACGGGCTGGCTGGGATAGCCAACCAGGGAGAGGGCCAGGATATGGGGGGCGTCTCCTCGGCTGATGATCTCCACCCCCTCCATCCGGGAGAGAAGATCGGCGGTGTGCTCCTTCACCGCCCGGATTCGGTCCCGGTCGTCCGGGGACCAGGCCCGGATGGCGGCGGCCAGTGCGGCGATTTGGGCGGTCGGCTCGGTGCCGGAGCGGAGGCCTCGCTCCTGTCCGCCCCCCAGAAGGAGAGGGGGGAGCTTTAGGCCCTTGCGGACATAGAGGGCGCCAATGCCCTTGGGGGCCATGATCTTGTGCCCGCTGATGGTGAGCAGGTCAGCCCCCAGCTCCTTTGGGGTGAAGGGGACCTTGAGAAAGGCCTGGACCCCGTCCACATGGAGAAGGGCGGGGCATTGGGCGGCCTCTATGGCCTGATGGGCCTCCTTCACCGGAAGAAGGGTCCCAAGCTCGTTGTTGACCAGCATCATGGAGACCAGGATGGTGTCGGGGCGGAGGGCGGAGGCGATTTGGGCGGGATCGATGTGACCGGTGCGGTCAGGCTTGAGATGGGTGACCTCATATCCCTGGGCGGCCAGGGCCTTGACAGGCTCCAGCACAGCGGCGTGCTCAATGGCGGTGGTGACAATGTGCCTTCCCTTCCGTCTGCCCAGCCGGGCAGCGGTCTGAATGGCCCAGTTGTTTCCCTCGGTGCCGCAGGAGGTGAAGCACACCTCTTCCGGCTGACAGCCCAGAGCATGAGCCACCACGGCCCGGTCGGCCTCCAGTCGGAGAGAGGCGGCCCGCGCGGGAGGATAGCCGGAGGAGGGGTTGGCAAAGCCCTGGGTCATCCCCTCCAGGGCGGCCTGGACGGCCTCAGGCCGCACCGGAGTGGTGGCGGCGGCATCTAAATAGATGGGCAAAACAATCAGCTCCTTCGAATTCAAAAGGAAATTCGTTTATAAGCCTCTATTGTAATGCCGGAGAAGAAGAAACGTCAAGGTGGAAGAAAGGGCCGCCGGAGTGTTCCGGCGGCCCTGAGACTGTCGAAAAACTCCTTCGGAGGTTTTCGACAAAGGGCTGCGGTCTGACCCGTGCATAATTTGTCCGCATGATGCGGACAAATTTCACACTCTCAGACCGATATGTATTTTCCACGAGGTACACGCCCCCGTGGAAAATCATTTCTATTTTATTTACCGCTGCGGCGGCAAACTCTGCGAGGCTTTTTTGACACGCTGAGGGCCGCCGGAGTGTTCCGGCGGCCCTGGACTCAGGTTCTGGTTTTGACCTTCCAAATGTGGTCGGCATAGTCCCGAATGGCCCGGTCGGCGGCAAAGATTCCGCTTTTCGCAATGTTGACCAGAGCCATCTGATTCCACTGTCTGGGGTTCTGATAGACGGTTTGGACCCGGTTGTGGGCCACCCGATAGCTGTCAAAGTCCGCCAGGAGCAGGTATTCATCGGCAGGGCCGCCCGCCCCGAAGAGGAGGCGGTTGGTGAGGTCATTGTAGCTCACCCCGTCCCGGAAGCCCCCGTTGAGCCGGTCCAGCACCAGCTTCAGGTCGGCGTTGTGCATATAGTATTCATAGGGGGCGTAGCCGTGGTGCTTCAAATGCTGGACCTCATCGGCATTGAGGCCGAAGAGGAAGATGTTCTCATCCCCCACCTGCTGGTGCATCTCCACATTGGCCCCGTCCAGGGTGCCGATGGTGAGGGCGCCGTTCATCATGAATTTCATGTTTCCGGTGCCGGAAGCCTCCTTGCCGGCGGTGGAGATCTGTTCGGAGAGCTCGCTGGCCGGCATGAGCTTTTCCGCCAGGGAGACCCGGTAATTTTCCAAAAAGACCACCTGGAGCTTATCCTTGCAGATGGGATCCTGGTTAATTTGGTCGGAGAGGGAGCCGATGAGGCGGATGATCTGCTTTGCAACGGCATAGCCGGGGGCGGCCTTGGCCCCGAAGAGGAAAACATGGGGGACGGTGAGGAAATCCGGGTCCTGCTGGAGCTTCTGATAGAGATAGAGGATGTGCAGCGCGTTCAGAAGCTGGCGCTTGTACTCATGGAGCCGCTTCACCTGAACATCAAAGATGGCGTTGGGGTTGAGGACGATGCCGGTCTCCTTGGCCAGCCAGCCGGCAAAGCGGGCTTTGTTCTCCCTCTTGATGGCGGCCAGCTGATCCAGCACCGTGGTATCGTTCTGATATTGGAGGAGCTTTTCCAGGGCCTCCGGATGGAGAAGGTAGCGGTCCCCGCCGGTACAGTCCCGAATCAGGGCATCCAGCTTGGGATTGATCTGGGAAAGCCATCGGCGGTGATCGATTCCGTTGGTCACATTCTGGAACTGCCGGGGAGAGCGGAGGTAAGGGTCGTGGAAGACCTCCCGCTTGAGAATGTCGGAATGGAGGGCGGAGACTCCGTTGACCGAGAAGCAGGCGCAGATACAGAGGTTTGCCATGCGGACCTCTCCATCCCAGACAATGGCCATGTTTCGGACCTTGGACTGATCTCCGTGGAAGAAGTTGTTCAGATCGCTCTGGTAACGGTTGGAGATCTCCACGATGAGCTGCCAGATCCGGGGGAGGAGGATGGAGACCAGCTGCTGGGGCCAGCGTTCCAGGGCCTCCGCCAAGACGGTATGGTTGGTGTAGGCCACGGTGTGGGAGACAATGTGCCAGGCATCCTCCCAGCTGTAGCCCTCTTCATCCAGGAGGATGCGCATCAGCTCAGGGATGACCAGAGCGGGATGGGTGTCGTTGATCTGGATCACATGCTTTTCATGGAAGTTCCGCAGGGTGCCGTAGATCTTGCGGTGCTTTTTCACAATGGACTGAACGGTGGCGGAGACGAAGAAATACTGCTGCTTTAAGCGGAGACTCTTGCCCTCATAGTGATTGTCCTCCGGGTAGAGGATTTTGGAGATGGTCTCCGCCATGGCCTTTTCCTGGGTGGCCTTCAGATACTCCCCGCGGGAGAAGAGGGACATATCCAGCGGCGTGGCGCTTTTCGCGTCCCACAGACGAAGGGTGTTGACATGCGTTGTGCCGTATCCGGCGATCTCCATGTCACGGGGGACAGCCAGCACGGTGGTATAGCCCTTGTGAATGGCGGCATGGCTTCCGTCGGGCCGCCACTCGTCCTCAATGGTGCCCCCGAAGCGGACCTCCTCGGTCTCATCCATCTTGGTGATGAGCCAGGCATCCCCCATGTCCAGCCAGTTGTCCGCCAGCTCCACCTGCTGACCGTCTACGATCTTCTGCTTAAAAATTCCCAGCTCATAACAGATGGAATATCCAAAGGCGGGGATGTCCAGGGTGGTCATGGAATCCAGGTAACAGGCCGCCAGTCGGCCCAGGCCGCCGTTTCCAAGGCCGGCATCCGGCTCGGCCTCAAAGAGGTCGGAGGCGGAAAAGCCCAGGTCCTCAATGGCCGCGGTCAGGGCAGGGAGAACATTGAGGTTATAAGCGTTTTTCATCAGGGACCGGCCCATGAGAAATTCCAGGGAAAGATAGTGGACCTGACGGGCCTCGGTCTTTTCGATTCTGGCCTCAGTCTCCAGCTGGCGATTTGCCATGATGTCCCGAAGGACCAGGGCGCAGGCCTTGAACATATGGGCGCTGCTGGCCTCGGAGACCTCCCGCCCGAAATTGCGGTGGAGCTTGCCGATGATCCGCTCCTTCAATTCTTTTTTTGTATAAGCTTGCATAAATGACTGACTCCTATTTTCTGTGATAAAATATTCCAAAGGCAGAGGCTTTGCCCTGCGTTTGGGAAAAGGCGCCGATAAACATGGATTTTATGAAAACGGCTCTTGACATTAGAACCGTTCCATGCTTTATGATAGGGATATCCCTTTTGCAAGGAGTGGCCTTACAGCAGAGGCCGCAGCAGAAACCGTGAGAATCTTTGCCCCTCCCTCAGGGGACAGGGGCCGAAATAGAGGAGAACCATGATGAAGCAAAAACGATGTCTTTCCATCTGGAGACAGCTTGTCAGCGGGTTTACCCCCTGGAATGTATCCATTCTTCTGCTGGGAACCGCCATATTATCCTTTGGGATCTATAACATCCATCAGCAGACCAACATCACGGAGGGCGGGGTATTGGGAATGATCCTGCTCATCAACCACTGGTTCAAGGTGCCCTCCTCCGTCATCGCGCCGGTTCTGGATCTGAGCTGCTATGCCCTGGCCTTTCGTTTTCTGGGGAAACGGTTTATCAAGTTTTCCCTTTTCTCCTCCATAAGTCTGGCCGGATTTTTCGCCCTGTGGGAGTCCTTTCCTCCCATGCTGCCCGACCTCTCCCCCCATCCGCTGGCGGCCTCCGTTCTGGGGGGGATATTCGTGGGCGTGGGGGTAGGCCTGGTGGTCCGAC
>JAHHSE010000045.1 GCA_020025395.1 Oscillospiraceae bacterium | reverse complement strand
CCTAGTGGCTTGTCTATTTTAAATCTCTTTTGCAAACATCATTGTACTCCATCCGGTACTTTCCCGGTTTTAAAAACCGGAAAAGGCTTCGCTTCGCTCACTGACAGCCCTTGCAGGGCAAGGGCTGCGGGGCATTTGATCCCATTCGAGGCGGACTTTCCCCCCGAACTTCCTCTCCAGGAAACGCCGCTTTCTATGGGAGGTTTCTCGACACGCCAAAGGGAGAATGTGAACACACATTCTCCCTGTTTCTTTTCCCCATATAGCGCCTTGATTACTTTGCCGCCCAATTTCCGGTGGCGCTGGCGGTAAGGTAGGCATTGATAAATCCGTCCAGATCACCGTCCATGACCCCATTGATATTACTGGTCTCATAGGCGGTCCTGTTGTCCTTGACCATCTGATAGGGCATGAAGACATAGGAGCGGATCTGACTGCCCCACTCGATTTTCAGCTGAACGCCCTTGATGTCGGAGATTTTCTCCGCATGGGCCTGGAGCTTCAGCTCCACCAGCTTGGAGCGGAGCATTCTCATGGCGTTGTCCCGGTTTTGGAATTGGCTCCGCTCGGTCTGACAGGCCACCACCACGCCGGTGGGCTTATGGATGAGACGAACAGCGGAGGAGGTTTTGTTAATGTGCTGACCGCCGGCCCCGGAGGAGCGGTACACCTGCATCTCAATGTCCTCCGGCCGAATGTCCACCTCCACATCATCGGGGATCTCCGGCATGACCTCCAGAGCGGCGAACGAGGTCTGTCTTCTGGCGTTTGCGTCAAAAGGAGAGACCCGAACCAGACGGTGGACCCCGTTTTCCCCTTTGAGGTAGCCATAGGCGTTTTCCCCTTCGATGGTGATGGTGGCGGACTTCATCCCGGCCTCATCCCCGTCCAGATAATCCATCACCGTAACGGTAAAGCCGTGGCGCTCGGCCCAGCGGGTGTACATCCGGTAAAGCATCTGGCACCAGTCCTGAGCCTCGGTCCCGCCCGCGCCCGCATGGAAGGTGAGAATGGCGGTGGCGTTGTCATATTCTCCGGTGAGAAGGGTCTCCAGTCTGGCCTCCTCCATTTCGGTCTCCAGCTTGGCAAAGCCTTCCTCCAGCTCCGGCAGGAGGGATTCGTCCTCCTCCTCATTGCCCATCTCGCAGAGAACCAGCAGATCCTCCAACTCGTTCTCCCGGCGTTTTTGCTTGTCCACCTTGGTCTGAAGATTTTTCAGACGCTGCTGAACCTTTTGCGCTTTTTCCAGGTTATCCCAGAATCCTTCCGCGGCGCTTTCAGCCTGAAGCATATCCAGCTCCCGCTCGGCGCTCTCCAGGTTCAGGGCGGCAGCCAGCTTTTCCAGATCGGGCCGCAGGTTGTTCAGGCGCACTTTATATTCGTCAAATTGAAGCATCTCACATACTCCTTCTGTTGATGAGGTCTCATGGATTACGCTGAAATATTATATAGTATGAGGAGACGCTTGTAAAGGAAAAGAAGTAAAAAGCCTCTCTGGGAGAGGCCTTCCTCCCGCTTATCGCTGGCTTGCGGACCATTCCTCCTCCTTTCGGAAGATGTAATCATCCACATCGTCTCTTGGATGTCCGGCGTTTCGACTGGGATCCTGTTGTTCCTCCGGCATTCTGTCCCCCCTCCTTTCCGGCGTGCGATTAACCCAGTATATGCACCCGCCCTCTCAGATATGCCTGAGGGGATCAAAACTTCTTTCTTCCTTCTGGACATTTCTCATGGTCTTTGATATGATAGGGTAAAATCAATTTTCTGTCCATCCCCTGGAGGATATCCTATGTACTCGAACAAGCCGCCCTCTTCCATCTCCCACCCCTCTATCCAGGTTCGGACCGCCCGCCGAAAGGCGGCCTACCGCCGACGGAGGCGCAGGCTGGCCCTTCTCAAAGTTCTGTTTCTTTTTCTTGTGGCTGTCAGTGCGCTTTATCTGTCATATCGTCTGTTTCAGGCGATGGTCCCCCCTGTGTCCCTTCCCGGCGAAGCTTTGGACGATCCAAACCGCACCGCACCGCAAGCGCAGCTCACCTTTGCCGAAAAGCTCCAGATTATCGAGGAGACCCCGGAGGTATATCCGGATTCTCTGGTCCAGCTGGTCAGCAAATATGAGCAGACCATCGACTATGTCTATTATTATCCGGAATACAAGGATCAGAGCTGGGAGATTGATCTCTCTGCGGAGGCTGCCTCCGGACAGGTCCCTCTGCTGCTGCAGTGGGACCGACGATGGGGCTACTCCCCTTACGGCACGGGAATGATCGGCTATACGGGCTGCGGCCCCACCAGCCTTTCCATGGTTGCCCTCTATCTTTTGGGGGACGCCAAATGGAGTCCTCTGGAAATGTCGAAATTTGCGGTGGAAAACGGCTATTGCTCCCCCGGTCACGGCAGCACCTGGACCCTGATCAGTGAGGGAAGCACCGCCTTGGGCCTTCACGCCGCGGAGATTTCCCTGAGTGAGACCCGCATGAAGCGGGAGCTGGACCAGGGGCACCCCATTATTGTGGTAGTGGGTCCCGGGGACTTCACCACCTCCGGTCATTTTATGGTGCTTACCGGCTATGACGACACAGGATTTTTTCTCAACGACCCAAACAGCCGGGAAAACAGCGGGAGGACCTGGAGCTTTTCTGTTCTCAGTCCCCAGATCAAGAATCTCTGGGCTATTTCAAAGCCATAAAGAACACCCCCCGATGCCTTGCATCGGGGGGTGTTCTTAGAGGGGGAGCGTCCGTTATCTGGCCAGCTCCCGCATACAGTTCTCACAGATATTCTTTCCGCGGAAGGTGGTAATATGACTGGGATTATCGCAGAAGATGCAGGCGGGCTGGTGCTTTTTCAGCACAATGGAGCCGCCCTCCACATAAATCTCCAGGGTATCCTTCTCCGCGATGTCCAGGGTCCGGCGCAGCTCAATGGGCAGAACGATGCGCCCCAGTTCATCTACCTTGCGTACAATTCCAGTTGATTTCATTTTTCTCTCTCCTTGATGTAAGCTGGGTTTCATTCGCTAAATGCCATTATAATCATGGCAGAAACTGGTGTCAATCGAAATCCGTCGGAAAATACCGGAAAATGAAAATAAAATCATAAATATTTTTCTTTTCACCCTTCTTGTTCTGCTTTTTGGGACATAGACTGAACAGAAAGGGAGGGGTTTACATTGGCGATGTCACTGATTTGGACCGGGATGGTGGTGGCGGCTTTGCTCTGTGGTCTGGCCACGGGTCATGGGGAGGCCGTAGCCTCCGCCGCCATGGAGGGGGCTGCGGCAGGGGTATCGCTCTGCCTGTCCATGGCGGGGGTGCTCTGTCTTTGGATGGGGGTGATGGAGGTAATGCGGCGCTCTGGGCTTTCAGAAAAGCTCACCCGACTGCTCAAACCCATTCTCCGTCCTCTTTACCCGGATTTTGCCGGAGATCCCAAGGTGATGGACGCCATTTCCGCCAATGTCTCCGCCAATCTTCTGGGTCTGGGGAATGCGGCCACACCGCTGGGCATTGAGGCGGCCCGTCGGATGAGCCGCCGCACCCCCGGATCGGCCTCCAACAGTCTCTGTATGCTGGTGGTGTGCAATACCGCGTCCATCCAGCTTCTGCCCACCACCGTGGCCTCCGTCCGCATGGCGGCCGGCTGCTCCGCTCCCTTTGACATCCTCCCCGCCGTCTGGCTTGCCTCCGGGATCTCTGTCACTGTGGGGATCCTGGCCGCAAAGCTCTTCGGAAAGCTGTGGAGGTAGCCCATGGAACTTTTCATCAACCTGGTGGTCCCTCTGCTCATCGCCTTTGTGGCGGTCTATGGGATGCTCCGTCATGTGGACGTGTACGATGCCCTTACCCAGGGAGCCGGGGAGGGCTTGGGTACCCTTCTTCATATTGTCCCCTCCCTGATCGGGCTGTTGACCGCCGTTTATATGCTTAGGGCCTCCGGCGCCCTGGAGCTGGCAGCCCGGATCCTGGGTCCTCTGCTGCTCCGGCTCGGCATTCCTCCGGAGACAGTGGGTCTTCTTCTGGTCCGCCCGGTCTCCGGGTCCGCCGCCCTGGGGGTGGGCGCGGAACTCATTTCCGCCTACGGGCCGGACAGCGAGATCGGGCGCACGGCGGCAGTGATGCTTGGTTCTACCGAGACCACCTTTTATACCATCGCCGTCTATTTCGGCGCCGCGGGGATTTCCAGAACCCGATACGCCATCCCTGCGGCCCTCTGCGCCGATCTGGCCGGTTTTATGGCGGCCGCCTTTGCGGTCCGTCTTCTTTTCTGAAACATACCGGTACTTTCCCGGTTTCCCGCAAGATGAAATGGCAGGAGAATTTCTCCTGCCATTTTTTGGGGTTATTCGTATCCTGACGGGTCACATATTTGGTCCTTTTCCCTTCTCCTCCAGCCTTTGATGCACATCTCCCTTGAGGAGGGTGTAGAGAACGGATACCACAGGCACCCCCACCAGCATTCCGAGAAAACCGAAGAGTCCGCCCCCCACGGTCACGGCGGTCAGGACCCAGATGCCGGGCAGACCGATGGAGCCTCCAACCACTCTGGGATAAATCAGGTTCCCCTCCACCTGCTGAAGGATGACGAGAAAGATCAAAAAGCCCAGGGCCTGAACGGGGGAGATCATCACCAGAAGCAGGGCGGAGAGAATGGCACCCAGATAGGCTCCCGCCACCGGGATCAGGGCGGAGACCCCCACAAACACACCGATCAGAGGGGCGTACGGGAAACGCAGGAGGACGCAGCCCGCAAAGCAGAGGCTGCCCAGAATGCAGGCCTCCACCGCCTGTCCGGAGACGAAGTTGGTAAAGGTATCTGCCGAAAGGCGGATCACGGAGAAGAGGGGTTCCTGCACTTTTTGGGGCAGATAGGCCCGGGCCACGGAGCGGCACTGGGCGAGGAGCTTTTCCTGCCCGGAGAGCATATAGATGGAGAAGACAAGGGACAGGGTTCCCGTAACCACCACCGAGATGATGCCGGAGGTGAGGGTAAAGAGCTGGGGAACCGCATTGCTGATCATATCCAGCGCCGCATTTCCCATTTTCTGAATGATATTATAGAGATTGGACAGGTCCAGGGATTTCAAAAACTCCATATCCAGGGTATTGACCAACTGATTGATCCAGGTCTGCAAATGGCTTATGTATCCGTTTAGATTGGAGATAAACAACTCCATGCTGTCCACCACCTGGGGGATCACAAAGGCGAAGATGCCGGTGATGATCAGGAGCATGGCGCCGTATGAGGTGAGGACAGCCAGGGGCTTTGACGCCCGATCCGGCAGCTTTTTTCCATAGAGGCGGAGGAAAAAACGGCAGGGGCGATGGAGAATGAAGGCAATGGCAAAGCCCAGGATGAAGGGCTGGAAGGCCCCCGCCACGCTCCATAGGAACCCCTGGATATCATCCAGGCGGACAATGGCAAGGATCAAAAGGACTGTATAGGTAATGAGGAGGAGCAGGCTGCGAAAGAGCTTTTTATCCATCTCCTACCCCCTTTGAACGGACAGGGCTTTGGTGGGACAGACCTTGAGACACGCCCCGCAGACCAGGCAGATCCGGTGATTGACCACCGGGGGGCAGTCCCCGGTGCGTCGAATGGCCTCCACGGGACAGACCTTGACGGGCACGCAGTCGTGATCGTGGGTGCATAGGGTCTCGTCCACGACAATTCTTTTTTCTCCCTCTCGGGGGATATAGACTTCATCAGACATTAAATTGCCTCCTTCCGGGCGGGCAGATGGGTTTCGATCCAGTTGAGAATGTCCTTCTGCACCTGTTCATAGTTGCATTCATTCAGCATTTCATGCCGTCCCTCTCTGTAGAGTCTGAGCGTGACATCTTTGCACCCGGCCTCTTTAAACAGACGGTAGACCCTTTCCACCCCTTTCCCCATCTGTCCCACCGGATCCCGATCCCCGGAGAGGAAGAAGACCGGGGTATTTTTGTCCATTTTGGTCAGGTTGGCGGGGGTTCCGATGATGGTAAGCCCCTCCATCATGTCCCGAAACATTCCCACCGTGGGCAAAAAAGTACAGAGGGGATCTGCCAGATAGGCATCCTGGACTGCGGGATCTCGGCTGAGCCAGTCCACACGGGTCCGATTGGGGGCAAATTTCCGATTGTAGGCCCCGAGAGAGAGCTTGGTGATAAGGGGGCTGACCTCTCTGCCCTTCCCCATTTTTTTCAGCAGGCCGGACAGGCTCTTTCCCGCGGCGATCATGGGGGCGGATTCCTGCCCGGTGCCGGACAGAACAGCCCCTGTCACCTCTCCCGGCCAACGGATGAGCGCATGGCGGGTCAGGAAGGACCCCATGGAGTGGCCGAAGAGGAAATAGGGCAGCCGGGGCCATTTCTCTCTCATTTGTTCTGTGAGATGGTGGGTATCGGTGAGAACCCTGTTCCAGCCCTCCTCTTCGGAGAACCAGCCAAAGATCCCCTCCGCCTTCCCGGTCCGTCCATGACCCAGATGATCCTCTCCGCAGACCAGATATCCCCGTTGGGCCAGAAAGCGGGCAAACCGATCATATCGCTCCACATATTCGCAGATCCCATGAACCATCTGCACCACGGCTTTTGGCTCCCCCTCCGGGATCCATTGGGCGGCGTAGATCTGATGGACTCCATCGGCGGACGGATAAGGAAAGGAAGTTGTTTTAACCATGGAAAATCACCTGTTGATATGATATACTTATTCTGTCTTAATGTATAGTGTATCTCACTTTCATCATCGAAGTCAACAGACAAACCATGAACTTTCTGGAAAGGAATCTCCCGCACCTTTCAGAATGTCTGTCTTTACAGGAAAGGATGATTCAAATGACTGTAACCGAACGCTTTCTCCGCTATGTCTCTTTTGACACCCAGTCTGACGAGGAGAGCGCCACCGTCCCCACCACCGATAAGCAGAAGGTTTTGGGCCAGCTTTTGGCAGAGGAGCTTTCTTCACTGGGGCTGTCCAACGCCCATATGGATGAAAACGGCTATGTTTACGCCTGGCTTCCGGCCACACCCGGCTGTGAGGGCATCCCCTGCCTGGGCCTCATCTCCCATATGGACACGGCTCCCGCGGCCCCTGGCGCCAATGTAAAGCCCCGTCTGGTCCAGTACACCGGGGGGGATCTGGTTTTGAATGAAGATCTGGGTCTGGTGATGCGGGCGGAGGAGTATGACAGCCTCTCCCGGAACATCGGGAAGACCCTGATCGTCACCGACGGCACCACCCTGCTGGGGGCGGATGACAAGGCCGGGGCGGCGGAGATCATCACCGCCATGGAGCATCTGATCACCCATCCGGAGATCCGCCACGGACGCATCGCCGTGGGCTTCACCCCCGATGAGGAGGTGGGCCGGGGGGCCGACCACTTTGATGTCTCCAAGTTTGGGGCCGCCGTGGCCTATACCGTGGACGGCGGGGAGCTGGGCGAGCTGGAATATGAAAACTTCAACGCCGCCGGGGCCAGGCTCACGGTTCATGGCCTGAATATCCATCCCGGCTCCGCCAAGAACAAGATGAAAAACGCCCTGCTTATCGCCATTGAGCTGGCGGGGATGCTCCCCCCCGCGGAGACTCCTGCCCACACCGAGGGCTATGAGGGATTTTATCACCTTCAGGGGATGTCCGGGGATGAAACCACCGCCGCCCTCTCCTATATCATCCGGGATCACGACAGGGACAAATTCCAGGCCCGGAAGGAGACCATGACCCGGATCTGCGCCTATCTCAACGACAAGTACGGGGCGGGAACCATAGACCTGGATATACAGGATCAGTACTATAATATGAAGGAGCAGATTGAGCCGCATATGTATCTCATCCACCGGGCAAAGGCCGCCTTCCGAAAGGCGGGTGTCACCCCTGTGGAGGTTCCCATCCGGGGCGGCACCGACGGGGCACGGCTCTCCTATATGGGACTTCCCTGCCCCAATCTGTCCACCGGGGGCTTTCACTTCCACGGTCCTATGGAATACATTCCTCAATCCTCTTTGGAAACCATGGTGGAGGTTCTGGTCCACCTGGTCCGGGAAGCCTAAGCGGGAGGACCTATGAAAAAACTGTTTTTCTCCTTGACCCTCTCCCTTTCCCTGCTTCTCTCCAGCGCCTCCGCCCTCACCATTGAGCAGGCCCGCTCCCTGGTGGAGACGCTTTATATTGACCCGGTCCCCGATGAAGTGCTCAGCCGTCCCACGGTCTCCGACCTGTTTGACGGTCTGGATCAGTACAGCGGCTACTTTACCCCGGAGGAATACCGCCGCTTTCTCTCCTCCATGAACGATGTCTCCCAGGTGGGACTTGGCATTGTCTCCACCCGCACGGAGGACGGCGCCCAGCTGGTGATCCAGGAGGTCCTTCCCAACGGGGCGGCGGAAAAGGCGGGGGTCCTCCCCGGGGATCGGATCACCGCCATTGATGGTCACCGGGTCCTCCAGGCCGCTGATATGGAGGAGCTGGTGGGCTGGATGCAGGGAGAGGAGGGCACCACTGTGACCCTCTCCCTGCTGCGGGCAGACGGGCAGGAAACCGTACTGACCCTGATCCGCTCCCCCTTCTCCATTCCCTATACCACCCATCAGAAAATGGATGGCCGCATTGGCTACATAGACTGCGATTCCTTTGGCGAGGAGACCTATGCCCACTTTGCGGAGGCCGTCGATGCCCTGGATGGGGAAACCAGTCTCTGGCTGGTGGATCTGAGGGGGAACTCCGGCGGTCTCACCCAGGCCGCCGCCGATGCGGCGGGGCTGTTCAGCGATCCCGGCCCTCAGGTCCTGCTTCAAGGACGGGATGGCAAGGTGTTTTCCTTTTCCCCCCAGCAGGACCGCACTCTGATGGAACCGGTGATCCTGATGGTGGACCCGTCCACCGCCTCCTCCTCGGAGCTGATGGCGGCCTCCATCCGGGACAGTGAGGGCGGCCTCATTTTGGGGACCCGCACCTTTGGCAAGGGGGTGGCCCAGACTGTGGTGGACCGGCGGAGTGAGCCCACCTATTTTCTGGAGGGGGACGCGGTCCGCATCACCTCCGCCCGCTTTTACTCTCCCAAAGGGGTGTGCAACGACAAGATCGGTGTCTTTCCCCATCTGATGGTCTCTGAGGCCAATACCCTCCCCATCGCCCGGCTTCTCTCGGCCCAGGACCCCGGTCTGTCCAACGACGGATATCTTCGGGTCCACGCCGCCTCCTGGCAGTGGTATCTCTCCCTGGACCAGGCTCTTGACCCTGCGTTTCGTCCCGCTTTTGTGGAGCTTTTGGAGGCTCTCTGGCCGGATGCCGTCCTTTATCTGGGCCACGGATCGGGAGGCTGGGAGAGTCTGACCCCTCCCCAGCTGGCCAAGCGCCTTGGTCTGGAGGAATATCGCAGGCGAACCTTCTCCGACGCCGCGGATTCTCCCCACCAGTACGCCCTCAATGTGCTGGGGA
The DNA here is from genome assembly GCA_020025395.1 of Oscillospiraceae bacterium. Taxonomy (GTDB): domain Bacteria; phylum Bacillota; class Clostridia; order Oscillospirales; family Oscillospiraceae; genus JAHHSE01. Next base: position 413 of record JAHHSE010000045.1, on the reverse strand, counting down.
CCTATGGCATTCTTCAGGGAGACGAGCAGGGGCTGGTCCAGCCAAAGGCCCTGCTGACCCGGGCCGATCTCTGTGCCATGCTGGCCCGGCTTCTCCGGGCGGAGGCCCATGACGGCTCTCCCACCTTTGCCGATGTGAGCCCCACCGCCTGGTACGCCTCCTCTGTCCGCGCCATGGCGGAGCTGGGCCTGGTCACCGGGGATGAAAAAGGTCTGTTTCATCCGGAGTCTCCTCTGACCTATGAGCAGATGATCGTCATCCTGTCCCGGTTTTCCACCCGGCTCAACCTGCAAATGAAGGTCTCCGCCCAACAGGCTCCCCCGGCCGACTCCCTCCCCGCCCTGTCCGGCTATCATCCCTGGGCCGCCCAGGAGGCTTGGCTTCTGGGCCTTTCCCAGCTCAATCTGTTTGGC
>JAHHSE010000044.1 GCA_020025395.1 Oscillospiraceae bacterium | reverse complement strand
GCGCTTGACGGCGGCTTCATTGGTCTTATCGGCGTAGGTGGTGCCGCGCAGAGAACGCTTGAGCTTGGTGGTTTTTCCGTGACCGTTGAGCAGGTGGCGCTTCTTGGTCATGGCGCGCTTGACCTTACCGCTTTTGGTGAGAGAAAAACGCTTTTTGGCGCCGCTGTGTGTCTTAATCTTAGGCATGATTCGTCGTCTCCTTACTTGATTTCTTCGGTTCCTTGTTGACCTTCGGGGACAGGAAGATGGACATATGCCGGCCATCCAGCTTAGGGTCCTTTTCCAGGGTGGCGACCTCGCCGCACTGCTCCGCGAATTTGAGCAGCTGGGCCTTTCCGATATCGGTATGAGCCATCTCACGGCCGCGGAAACGCACGGTCACCTTGACGCGGTTGCCATCAGCCAGGAACTTTTGGGCATTGCGCAGTTTGACATTGAAGTCACCCACATCGATGCTGGGGGACATCCGCACTTCCTTGATTTCAACGACATGCTGGTTCTTTTTTGCCTCTTTTTCCCGTTTGGTCTGTTCAAACCGATACTTGCCGTAATCCATCAGCTTGCAGACTGGCGGTGTGGCGTTCGGAGAGATTTTGACCAGATCCAGATTGGCCTCAAAGGCCTTTTCCAAAGCGGCGGCGGCGGACATGACACCCAGCTGACCGCCTGCGGCGTCAATGAGACGAACCTCTTTGTCGGTGATCTCGTCATTGATTTGATGACTCATGTTACTGATTGGAAAGCACCTCCCATGCAAAATAAAAAGCGGATACCTGAAAGGCACCCGTTACTGACACCAGAAAACACCCGGTCCGGGTGTTTGATCTGCCATATCAACCGAACGACCGAAGGCCGGCGGTGAGGATGGGGGCACCTTCCTGCTTTGTTTTACCATGATAGTATAGCACCCCTGTCCACACTTGTCAAGAAAAAATTTAGCAGGAGCGGGAAAACGGCTTTTCGTTGCAATTGGGGAGAAATCATTTTATAATAGGTAAGAAATCGGTTTTCATCCATTACACAGTGATTTTAAATCATATGGAACCAGAAGGAGGAGCTCCTGTGAACATCAAACTGCTGCATCTGCTGGAGGAGGACTGCACCCTGACCACTCCGCAGCTGGCCGCCGCCGCCGATCTTACCGAGGCCCAGGTGGAGGCTGAGAGGACCGCCATGGAGAGGGACCGGATCATTTTGGGGTATAAGGCTGTGGTGGACTGGGATCGGACCAATCTGGAGTCGGTCACCGCCCTGATCGAGGTAAAGGTCACCCCCCAGCGGGGGGACGGCTTTGACCGGCTGGCAAAGCGGATCTATCAATACGATGAGGTGGAGAGCGTCTTCCTCATGTCCGGCGCCTTTGACTTCACCGTGATTATTTCCGGACGGAGCCTGAAGGAGGTGGCCCACTTTGTGGGAGAGCGTCTGGCGCCTCTGGACGGGGTGACCGGGACGGCCACCCATTTTATTCTTCGGAAATACAAGGAAAAGCATCTGGTATTTGAAAAACTGCCGGAGCAGGACAAGGAGTTTATTTTCTCATGAGATATGAGGACATTTTGTCCCAGCGGATTCAAAATCTGAACCCCTCCGGGATCCGAAAGTTTTTTGATCTCCTTCAGGAGATGGAGGACACCATCTCCCTGGGGGTGGGGGAGCCTGATTTTCAGACCCCCTGGCACATTCGGGAGGCAGGGGTGTACTCGCTGGAAAAGGGCTTTACCCGCTATACCTCCAACGCAGGACTGATGGAGCTTCGGCGGGAGATCTCTGCCTATATGGACCGGCACTATCACCTCTCCTACGATCCGGAAACACAGATCCTGGTCACGGTAGGGGGGAGCGAGGGACTGGACCTTGCCTTTCGGGCGTTGATTGATCCGGGAGACGAGGTCATCATCCCGGTGCCCTCCTTTGTCTGCTACGGCCCTATGGTGGAGATGGCCGGAGGGGTTCCCGTCTATTTGGAAATGAAGGAGGAAAACCAGTTCCGTCTCACCCCTCAGGAGCTGGCGCCCCTTCTCACGAAGCGGACCAAGGCCCTTCTGCTCCCCTTTCCCAGCAATCCTACCGGAGGGATCATGGAGAGGGAGGATCTGGAGGCTGTTGCCCGGGTGCTGGAGGGGACCTCTGTGATGGTGGTCTCGGATGAGATTTACGCCGAGCTGACCTATGGGGGGCTGAACCATGTCTCCATGGCGAATCTGCCGCAGATGCAGGACCGTACCATCGTGATTAACGGCCTGTCCAAAAGCCACTCCATGACCGGGTGGAGGATGGGCTTTGCCTGCGGTCCCGCCCCCATTCTGGCCCAGATGATAAAGCTCCATCAGTTTGGGATCATGTCGGCTCCCACCACCAGCCAATATGCAGCGGTGGAGGCCCTGCGAAACGGGGACCGGGATGTGGTCAATATGCGGGAGGAGTATGACGGCCGCCGCCGCTTTCTGGTCAGCGGACTGAGAAAGCTGGGGCTTTCCTGCTTTGAGCCAAAGGGGGCCTTCTATGTCTTCCCCTGTATCAGGGGGCTGGGCCTTACCTCCGATGAATTTTGCGAAAGACTGCTTCTCTCTCAGGGGGTGGCGGTCATTTCCGGCTCGGCCTTCGGTCCGGGCGGGGAGGGCTATGTCCGGTGCTGCTATGCTGCCTCCATGCAGGATCTGACCAAGGCTTTGGATCGGATCGGAGCGTTCTTGAAGGAGCTGAAGCCATGATAGAAACAGGAGGCAAATCACAGATTCCAGAGGGGCTGACCCTTCAGGGGGAGGCTTTTGCCAAGTTAAATCTGAGTCTGGATATTCTGGGCCGCCGGGAGGATGGCTATCACGATCTGTGCATGGTGATGCACTCGGTCACCCTGGCGGATCAGGTGACCCTGAAGCAGACCGGGGAGACCGGGGTGCGGGTGGAGACCAACCTGCATTTTCTCCCAAACGACGAAAAAAATCTGGCGGCACGGGCCGCCGCCGCCTATGGGGAGGCCACCGGACGGGGAGCGGAAGGGCTTCGGATTCAGATTCAAAAACAGATCCCGGTCTGTGCCGGGATGGCGGGGGGGAGCAGCGATGCCGCCGCCGTCCTCCGCCTCTTGAACCGCCAGAACCCCACCCCTCTCTCTGTAACAGAGCTGGCAAAGGTGGGGGAGAAGGTGGGGTCCGATGTGCCCTACTGTGTTTTGGGTGGGACCGCTCTGGCGGAGGGCAGAGGGGAGCGGCTCACCCCGCTGCCCCCGCTGCCTCCCTGTTGGTTTGTCCTCTGCAAGCCCCCTTTTCCCATCTCCACCCCGGAGCTGTTTGGGCGGGTGAACTGCCACAAGCTCCGGTGCCGCCCGGATACGGAGGGCCTTCTGCGTGCCCTGGAAGACGGGGATCTGGAAGGGATTGCCCGCCGGATGTACAATGTCTTTGAGGATGTCCTCCCCCCCCGGCAGGCTGCCGCCATTCAGAGGATCAAAACCTCTCTGATCGGGAGCGGCGCCCTGGGGGCGGTGATGAGCGGGAGCGGTCCCACGGTTTTCGGCCTGTTTGAAGCGGAGGAGGCCGCCCAAAAAGCGCTGGGGAACCTAAAACGGGAATATAAGGATGTTTTTTTGGTAAAAAGCGCTCCATTGGTATAAAAAAGGAAAACATCGTCCATGATGGAATCAAAAGTTCCGGAAGGACGGTGTTTTTGTATGGAAAAAATGGGATGGAAAAAGTGGGAGCTGTCACTGGTGGCCGGACTGATTGTCAGCCTTCTCATCACCCCGGTGGAGGCGGAGGGAACGGCCCTCTCCCGCTGGTCTGTGCCGGGGGACCAAGGGGAGCTTTGCTATCAGCTGACGCTTTTTCCCTTTGGGGTAGGGAAGCTGGACAGGGAGACCGCCCACTCGGTGACAGACAGGGAGGAGCCGGAGGTTCAGATCAAATTCCGTTGTCTGGAATGGCTGGAGGAGCTGGGGACTTCTTTCAAAGGAGAGATTCTGCGCCTCCCTCATTGACCTTCCGCCTCCTTTTCGATACAATAGAAGAAAACCGAAAAGCTGTTCTGTGGGACAGCTTTCTTTCTGCGGAGGAAACAAGATGCTGAACAGACAAGAAGCCCTGCGGTTCTGCAAGGCCAGGCGGACCGCCATCGAAGGGGAGTTTGGGACCCTGAACCCCATGCAGCGGGAGGCGGCTTTATCCACGGAGGGGCCCCTGCTTCTGCTGGCCGGTGCCGGGAGCGGTAAGACCACCGTGCTGATCCATCGTGTGGCAAATCTGATAAAATATGGGAGAGGGTCGGATTCCCAAGAGGTCCAGGACTGGGTGACCCGGGAGGATTTGGCGTTTCTGGAGCGGTACGCGGCCTGCCCAGAGGAGGAGGAACGGCCCAGAGCGGAGCACCTCTGCGCGCTGGAGCCGGCCGCCCCCTGGAGCATTCTGGCCATCACCTTTACGAATAAGGCGGCCGGGGAGCTGAAGGATCGGCTGGAGCAGATGCTTGGCCCCGCGGCCGGAGACATCTGGGCCTCCACTTTTCACTCTGCCTGTGTTCGGATTCTGCGCCGGGACATTGAACGGCTGGGATTTCAGAGAAATTTCACCATCTATGATACCGATGATTCCATGCGGCTCATCAAGGAGATTCTCCGCGCCTTGAATTTGGATGACAAGTCCTTTGCCCCACGGATGGTATTAAGCCATATTTCCAGGGCCAAGGATGAGAAGAAACTGGCTGACGCCTACGAGTCGGAGTGCAAAAAGAGCGGAGACTTCCGTCTGCAAAAAATCGCCTCCATCTACAGGGAGTATGAAAAGCGGATGCGGGACGCCAACGCCCTGGACTTTGACGATCTCATCCTGCATACCGTCCGCCTGCTTCAGGAGCAGGAGGAGGTCCGTACTTATTATCAAAACAAATTCCGCTATGTTCTCATCGATGAGTATCAGGACACCAATCAGCTGCAATACCAGCTGGCAGCCGCCCTGGCCGGGAAACTGGAAAACATCTGTGTGGTGGGGGATGATGACCAGTCCATCTATCGGTTTCGGGGGGCCACCATTGAAAACATCCTCTCCTTTGAGCATCAGTACAAGGGGGCCAGAGTGATTCGGCTGGAGCAGAACTACCGCTCCACCAAGACCATTCTGGAGGCCTCTAACGGGGTCATTCGGCACAATCAGGGCCGTAAGGGAAAGGAGCTTTGGACGGAGCATGACACCGGGGAGAAGGTGGAGCTTTATACGGCGATGAATGAGAATGACGAGGCCCAATATGTGGCTGCCCAGATTTTGGAGGGCTATCGCACCGGACGGAGATGGAAGGATCACGCCATCCTCTATCGGATGAATGCCCAGTCCAACCAGATGGAGCAGGCCATGAAGCGGAACGGGATTCCCTACCGAATCGTGGGGGGAACCCGGTTCTTTGACCGGGCCGAGGTCAAGGATATGCTGGCCTATCTCTGTGTGCTTAACAATCCGGGAGACGATCTCCGCCTGACCCGGATCATCAACAACCCCCCCAGAGGCATTGGAGCTGCCACCGTGGAACGGGCCCAGACCATCGCCCTGAGGGAGGGTAGATCCCTCTGGTGGGTGGTGGAGCACGCCGCCCTTTACCCGGAGCTGCAAAAGGCGGGGGCCAGGCTGACCCTGTTCGCGGATCTGATGAACGAGCTGCGGGAGCTGTCCTCCGCCATGGACCTGCCCGCCTTTTATGAAGAGGTGGTGGCCCGCACGGGATATGCGGCGGCGCTGGAGCGCAAGAACGATATGGAGAGCCGAAGCAGACTGGAAAATATTCGGGAATTGTCCTCCTCCATCACCGGCTATCTGGAGAATGCAGAGGAGGCGTCCCTCTCCGGCTTTTTGGATGAGGTGGCCCTGTACACCGATCTGGACAACCAGAACGCCCAGGAGGACAGTGTGGTGATGATGACCATGCACGCGGCGAAGGGACTGGAATTTCCGGTGGTCTTTGTGGTGGGGGTCGAGGAGGGCATATTTCCCGGAGTCCGCTCCATTGGGGAGCCGGAGGAGATGGAGGAGGAGCGCAGACTCTGCTATGTGGCCATGACCCGGGCCAAGGAACGGCTCCATATGACCTGCGCCAGCCAGCGGATGCTTTTCGGACGGACTTCCTCCAACCGTCCCTCCCGCTTTACGGCGGAGATTCCGGAGAATTGGGTCCATCGATCCGGTCGAAGCCTGTATGAGGACGGCGGGGAGTGGGGGACCATGAAGACCTGGAGAAGCCCCGCCAATGTGGGCGGGAGCGGCCGTCCCGGAGGCGATGGAGGAAGCGCTCTCTCCCATAAAACGGAAGGGACGGGGATGGCCCGGCGGCCTGCCCCCAGGACAGCGGAGGCCTCCGGTTCTCTTCCCGCCTTCCAAAAGGGGGATACGGTGGTGCACAAGGCCTTCGGGCAGGGGATGATCCTCTCCCTTCAGAGGATGGGCGGGGATGCCCTGGTGGAGATTGCCTTTGACACGGTGGGCACCAAGCGTCTCATGCTGAAAACAGCGGCCCAGCACATGACCAAACAGTGAAAAAGCCGCCCTCCCCCGGAGGGGCAGGCGGCACGGGCGGTCAGATCCGGGTGGGGATGCGCTCTGGTCAATTGCGCGGCGGCAGGAAAGATGGGGTGGGATACGGCGTACCCGGATTCCTCCCCATGGGAAAGGCCGGATGGATTGCCCTCCAAATGCGGCCGGAGTCCATGAGGGTTTCCTCCAGATCATAGAGAGTCATACATAAAACCTCCAGGGAAACGCTGCCGCCTCCTGGGCGTAATCGATGCCGATGCGGGTGCCGATGCGGATGGAAGGGGGAGAAAAGCCATCGTCCCCCAGATAGAGGGGGGAACGGGTGAGATCGGCCCGATTGAGGGAGCGGTCAATGGCAAAGGCCTGACAGACCTTCCCCGGCCCATTGAGAAAATTCCGCCTCTGATAGGGGGTCATTCGGGAGAGGGAGGAGCCGAACCGCAGCCGGGCCATGGTCTCGCCCCCCTGGACCGGCTCCAGTCCCCGGAGGAGGACGGCGCAGGGGATGCCCTCCCCTTCCGTGACAAAGTTCAGGCAGTGGTACATTCCATAGATGAGATAGACATAGGCGGTTCCGGGCGGAGCGAAGAGAGGCTCGGTCCTTGGGGTCCGTCTTCCGCCGTAGGCGTGACAGGCCTTGTCTACAGGACCCACATAGGCCTCGGTCTCTGTGATCCGGCCGATCAGGGTCTCCCCATCCAGCTCCCGGATCAGCAGCTTGCCAAGCAGGTCTCTGGCCACCGTGACCGTGTCCCGGTCATAAAAAGCATGATGGAGAAGTTCCATTTTTAATCGCTCCCTTCTATCCCTATTGTAACACAAAATAAGGAGATCGGACAGAATGAACGAAAACTTACTGAAAAAGCTGGCAAAGCCCATGCTCATCGTGACCCCCATCATCTGGGGCAGCTCCTTTGTGGTGATGAAACACAGCCTGGACAGCTTCACCCCTTTTTATCTGCTGGCCTTCCGCTTTACCGCTGCCGCTCTGGTGCTGGCTTTGGTATTCTGGAAGATGTGGAGGGGGATGGATAAGGGATACCTGCTGGCGGGGGCGGTGACCGGAACCTGTCTCTTCCTAGCCTATGCCTTTCAGACCTTCGGACTGAATTACACCACATCGGGAAAGAATGCCTTTCTCACCGCCATCTACTGCGTTTTGGTCCCCTTCCTCAACTGGGCGGCGGTCAGACAGAAGCCGGACAAGTGGAATATCCTGGCCGCTGTGGTCTGTGTGATCGGGATTGGCCTGGTCTCCCTCACCACGGGGGAAGGGGGCAGCCTGACCATCAACATCGGAGACGCCCTCACCCTGGTGGGGGGAGTCTTCTTTGCCGCCCACATTGTGGCGGTGAACAAGTTTGCGGAGGGCCGGGACATTTTTCTGGTGACCACCCTGCAATTTACCTTTTTTGCCCTCTGGTCCTGGGCGGGCGCCTTGGCCTTCCGGGAGCCCTTCCCCACCGGCCTGACCACCGCCGCCATTGGGGGGATGGCGTATCTGGTGATCTTTTCCTCCTGCGGCGCCCTGCTCTTCCAAAACATCGGACAGAAGTACACTGCCCCCGCCACCGCCGCCGTCCTCCTCTCTCTGGAGGCCCCCTTCGGGGTCATCACCTCCATCCTGGTGGGAGAGGAGAGCATAAATGCCCTCATGGTGCTGGGCTTTGTTCTCATTTTCGCGGCGGTGATCTGCTCGGAGACCAAGTTCTCCTTCCTATGGAAAAAGAAAGAGAACAGGGCTTGAACCCGGGAGAGATGGCGATGGAAAAAGAACGCGCGGGGAAGGGAAAAAGGGCATCGGGAAAAGAGAAGTCGGCGATGTCGGTCTCCCTGTATGGCAATCTTTTCTTCGTTCTGGTGGAGCTGGCTATGGCGGTCTATACCAGCTCTCAAACGGTGCTGCTGGATGCTGTTTATGACGGGATCGAGCTGTTCATGCTCCTCCCGTCCATCTGCTTGATCCCTCTGCTCTATCAGCCCTTCAATGAGAAGCACCCTTTTGGCTATATGCAGGTGGAAACCGTTTTCCTGGTGGTTAAGGGGATCACCATGACGGCGGCCACCCTGGGACTGATTACAAATAACCTCAACATCCTGCTAAATGGAGGACGGATGATCTCCTTTCAGACTGTGGCCCTCTTTGAGCTGTTCGCCTTTGTCCTGAGCGTGGTGGTCTGCATCTACCTGAATCGGAAAAATCGGAGCCTGAACTCCCCCCTGATCTCGGTGGAGCTGGAGGGGTGGAAGATCGACAGTCTCCTCTCCCTGGGGATGACGGCGGCCTTTCTCCTCCCCTTTCTCCTCCCCTTTGACTGGTTTCGGCCCGCGGTCCCCTATCTGGATCAGGTGCTCACCATCCTGCTCTCCATGGTCATGCTCCCCGTCCCTGTCAAGACGGTCATGACAGGGGTTCGGGACCTGATGCTCATCCCTCCGGAGGAGGAGACAGTCCGGGAGATCAGGCAAAGGGTGGAGGAGGCGCTCTCCTCCTATGAGTACACAGAGCTTTATTACGACATTGTAAGGACGGGACGGAAGCTCTGGATCAGCGTCTATATCACCATGGACAAGGATGAGATTTCCCTGAGGAAATTTGAGATCGCCCAGGCCAGGTGTATTAAGGCCCTGTCCGAAACCTATACGGATTTCTATTTCGAGCTTCTGCCCGACATCGAGTTTAGTCCGGAGGAGCTGGAATGTATCTGAAAGACCGCCGCGGAGGATTTCGCGGCGGTCTTTCCTATCGTCTGGATTGGCGGCTGGGCAGGAGGAAGATGAAGAACAGGGAGCTGACCAGCAACAGGTAGGGATAGATCAGATAAGGCATAATATCGAAGGCGGAGAGGGGGTGCCCCAGTTCCGCGGCGGCGGAGAGGGCGACAAGCATCTGGGCGCCATAGGGGATGACTCCCTGAAAGATACAGGAGAAGGTATCCAGCAGAGAGGCGGATTTCCGGGGGGAGATGCCGTATTCCCGGCTCATCTCCCTGGCGATGGGGTTTGCCATCACAATGGCTACCGTATTGTTGGCGGTGGCGATATCCATCATTCCCACCAGAAGGCCGATGCCCAGCTGTCCCCCTTTTTCTCCCCGGAAGATTCGCCGAATCCAGGAGAGGAGGGCCTGAAAGCCGCCCTCCTCCCGAATGATGGCGCACAGGGCAGCCACCAGGATGGCCACCATACTGGTCTCAAACATTCCGGAGGCCCCGGTACCCATATGGGACAAAAGGTCGGCGGCGGCGGTCTGACCGGTGGCCAGCATGATGATGGAGCCGGAGAAAATGCCCGCCAGCAGGACCAGAAAGACATTGAAGCCGATGATCCCCCCCAGCAGGACCAGGAGATAGGGAACAATCTGGATGAGGGTGTAGGAC
>JAHHSE010000043.1 GCA_020025395.1 Oscillospiraceae bacterium | reverse complement strand
GGAGAGCATCATCCGGGAGAGCATACACCGGACCTTCTCCCCGCCGGACAGAACCTTGACGGGTTTGTAGATCTCATCGTTGGAGAAGAGCATCCGCCCCAGAAAGCCCCGGAGATAGCTCTCATGCTTATCCTCGGAGAACTGGCGGAGCCAATCCAGGATGGAGTCGTCACAGTCGTTGAAGAAGGCGGAGTTGTCCTTTGGAAAGTAGGAGAAGGTGGCGGTCTGGCCCCACTTCACGGTCCCCTCGTCAGGCTCCATCTCCCCGGTGAGGATCTTAAAGAGGCAGGTCTGGGCGTTTTCATTCTCTCCCACGAAGGCGATCTTATCCCCATGCTCCACGGTAAAGCTCACCTTGTCCAGGAGTTTAACCCCATCGATGGTCTTGCTGACCTCGGTGACAAAGAGGATGTCTTTTCCCACCTCCCGGTCGGGGGTGAAGCCCACCCAGGGATACCGGCGGGAGGAGGCGGGCATCTCCTCCACCGTCAGCTTGTCAATGAGCTTCCGGCGGGAGGTGGCCTGCTTGGATTTGGATTTGTTGGCGGAGAACCGGGCGATGAAGTCCTGAAGCTCCTTGATTTTCTCCTCCGCGCGCTTGTTCTGGTTCTTGATGAGCTGCTGCATGAGCTGGGAGGATTCATACCAGAAGTCATAGTTTCCCACATACATCTTTATCTTTCCGTAGTCAATGTCCACAATGTGGGTGCAGATGGTGTTGAGGAAGTGGCGGTCATGGCTGACCACGATGACGGTGCCGGGAAAATCCAATAAAAAATCTTCCAGCCAGTTGATGGCGTCAATGTCCAGGTTGTTGGTGGGCTCGTCCAGAAGGAGGATATCCGGATTGCCGAAGAGGGCTTGGGCCAGAAGGACCTTCACCTTCATCCGGGGGTCCATATCCGCCATCTGGGTGCCGTGGAAGTCGGTGGGGATGCCAAGGCCCTGAAGGATGCGGGAGGCATCGCTCTCGGCCTCCCAGCCGCCCATCTCCGCGAACTCCTCCTCCAGCTCACAGGCCCGGATGCCGTCCTCATCGGTCATCTCTTCTTTGGCGTAAATGGCGTCCTTCTCCCTGCCCACCTCATAGAGCCGAAGGTTGCCCATGATGACGGTGTCCATGACAGGATAGCCGTCATAGGCGTTCTGGTCCTGCTTCAGCACCGACATCCGGGTTTTGGGCAGGATGGAAACCTCCCCGGAGGAAGGCTCCAGCTGACCGGAGAGAATCTTTAAGAAGGTGGATTTCCCGGCGCCGTTGGCCCCGATAATCCCATAGCAGTTGCCCTGGGTAAATTGCAGATCGGCATGGGAGAAGAGGGGGGTGCCGCTGTACTGCAGGGAAAGGTCAGAAACGGTGATCATGTGAAACTCCTTTATAATATGAATAGAGAAATTAGAATCAACCTAAATAGTATATCATAAATCTGCGGCAAAACAAGGGGCTGTACCGGGAAAAGGGAAAAAACACCGGGAGTTTTGATAAAATGGCGGGAGGCATCCGAAAAAACAGGGGAGAAAAGAGTCTCTCTTGCATCTTTTTTAAGGATATGATAGACTATCGGCAAGATTTGAGGTCACACCTGAGGAAAAGGGTGTTTGGGTGCGAGCGGGGGTTCGCCTGTCTGTGGGAGGCCTTAAATCAGGCAAAGGGAATCCTGACCAAGGAACAGGGAAGAAAGGAAGTTTGCACCAATGGAAATCAACGGCGAGCAGGTGACCCAGATCCTGCGCTATGACCAATTAAATCTTTCCCCTCAGGTGATGAGGGCCATCCAAAAGCGGGGCTTTTCGGAGGCCACTCCCATTCAGAGCGGGGCCATCCCCCCTTTCCTGGCCTGGAGGGATGTGATCGCCAAGGCCCCCACCGGGACCGGAAAGACCTTTGCCTTCGGCATCCCCATGGTAGAGCATACCGACCCGGCGGTGGAGGAGGTTCAGGGCCTGGTCCTGGCTCCGACCCGGGAGCTGGCCCTCCAGATTCAGGACGAGCTCCGGGATCTGTGTGAGTTTAAGGAAGGGGTCCGAACCGTCTGCCTCTATGGAGGCGCCCCCATTGACAAGCAGATCCAGACCCTGAAGAAACGGCCCCAGATCGTTGTAGCCACTCCGGGGCGGCTCATGGACCATATGAAGCGGCGCACCGTCCGCCTGGACCGGGTGCAGACCGTGGTGCTGGATGAGGCGGACCGGATGCTGGACATGGGCTTCATCCACGATGTGACCCGGATTCTGGACCAAATGAAGGGGCGCAAAAATATGGGCCTTTTCTCCGCTACCATCTCCAGAGAGGTGATGGATATCTCCTGGGTCTACCAGCGGGACCCGGTGGAGATTACCGTCCAGGCGGTGGCGGACAATAAGCCGGACATTCAGCAGTACCGCATCTCGGTGGAGCGGGGAGAAAAGGCGGAGCTGACCGCCAAGCTGCTGGAGGCCGGCGGATACGAGCGGGCCATTGCCTTCTGCAACACCAAGAATATGGCCGACCGGCTGACCGGGCTGCTCCAAATGCGGGGCATCCAGGCCGACTGCATCCACGGGGACATCCAGCAGCGGGTCCGGGAGAAGACCCTGGCCCGGTTCCGACAGGGAAAGCTCCGGGTTCTGGTGGCCACGGATGTGGCGGCCAGGGGGCTGGATATCGACGATGTGGATGTGGTCTTCAACTACGATGTCCCCGATGAAAATGAGTACTATGTCCACCGGATCGGCCGCACGGGCAGAGCCAGGCGCCATGGAGCGGCCTATACCATGGTCTCCACCATCACCGAGGAGATGCGTCTGGACGAGATTCAGCGGGGTACCAGAAACGAGATCCGAAAGCTTCGGTACGCGGAAGGGACCCTGCTGGAGGAGGAATGAGGGGGAGGCCTTGGGCGTATCCTGTTAGCGGTGAAAACCGAAGGGATGGGCAAATGAGGGGATATGGGCGGAAGGGAGAAAACAGGAGGGTCTCAGATGAAACGATTGTATCGCACAGAGGGCAAGGATGCTATGCTGGGCGGGGTCTGCGGCGGGCTTGCCGAGTATTTCGATCTGGATCCGGGGCTGGTTCGGCTTTTGACGGCGGCAATGCTCCTGGCGGGAGGCCTGAGCTTCTGGGTCTACCTGGCGGCGGTTATCGTCCTGCCCAAAAAAAGTCAGATTTTCCCCCTGGACTGAAGGGAAAGAGAAGCGGAAAGCATTGGAACGGCATGAGAAAGCTCATGCCGTTTTGTTTTTCAGGGAGAGGGGAGGCGGGTGTTTTTCTTGTTTTTTTCTGGAAAATGTGATAAAATAACAGAATCTTAAATCAAAGAATGGAGCATGAGCATGGAATTTCACACCCCAAGCATCGAAGATCAAAAATGGGTCCAGGCCTGCCTGTCCGCCGCTCCCCGGCAGGCCTGTGACTATAATTTTGTAAATATTTTGGGCTGGAGCAAGGCCTATGGCGTGAAGATCGCCCGCTGGAACGACTTCCTCCTGACCAAGCTCAAGGGCCTTGGAGGAAGCTGCCTCTGGCCGGTGGGGATCGGGGAGGAGAAGGCGGCGCTGCAGGTCCTGGCGGACGATGCGGGTAAGGAGGGCCGTCCCCTTCGTCTGGCGGCGGTACCCGCCCGGGACGCGGAAAAGCTGGAGGCCTGGTTCCCCGGACAGTTCGTCATCACCCCCAACCGGGACGGCTTTGATTACTGCTATGACATCGAGAAAATGGCCACCCTGTCCGGGAAGAAGCTCCACGGAAAACGCAATCACATCAACCGTTTTCTGGAGATGCAGGAGGGAAGGTGGAGCTTTGCCCCCATGACTCCGGACCAGCTGGAGGAGTGTCTGGAGATGGGTGCCCAGTGGAACCGCCTGAACCGACAGGAGGAGGACAGCCCCTCCGGAGAGGACTGGGCCCTCCGCTCCGCCGCCGACCACTTTGAGGCGCTTTGCATGGATGGGGGGGTCCTCCGGGTCTATGGAGAGGTGGTGGCCTTTACCATGGGCAGCCTGCTGACTCCGGAGATCTACAATGTAAACTTTGAAAAGGCCTATGGGGAGCTTCAGGGGGCCTATCCCATGATCGCCCGGGAATTTGCCCGGATGATCCATGAGAAGTATCCTGAGGTCCGTTATCTGAACCGGGAGGATGATCTGGGTCTGGAGGGACTCCGTAAGGCCAAGGAGTCCTACTACCCGGACCTGATGGTGGAAAAATACACCGCCATCGCCCGATAAGCCCCGGGCAGAACAGAGAGGAGATAGCCGGATGCTGGAGATGAACCCCTCCCGCCCCGAGGACTGGGCGGCCTGCAAAGCCCTGTGGAAAACCGTATTTAAGGATACGGACGAATATATTGACAACTATTACCAAAATCAATATGCCCCGGAAAAGCTGCTGGTCCTTCGGGAGGAGAGGGAAATCCGCGCCATGCTGGCGCTGTTTGACTGTCAGCACCGGTGGGAGGATGGGGGGACCACAAGGGCCTCCTATCTCTATGCCCTGGCCACCCGCCCGGACAGCCGTGGGCGGGGATATGCGGGCGGCCTTCTCCGATATGCCGACTTCTATCTGCAAAATCAGGGGGTGCCCTTTCTCACCACGGTGCCGGCGGAGCCTGCCCTTCAGGCCTTTTTCGCCCGGTATGACTTTCAGCCCTGCCACCCGATGGAGGAGACGGATTGCACAGCTCCCGCCCCCCGGGCCCTTCCCGTGGAACAGATCGGGGGAGAGGCCTATTTCCGGCTTCGGGAGACCCTTTTGGAGGGACGGGCCCACGCCGTCTATCCCCCGGAGTATCTGGACTATCAGGCCGCAGTGTCGAAACTCAATGGGGGCGGCCTCTTCCGGGTCCAGACCCCGGAAGGCGAGGCCTGTGCCGTGGTGGAGCGCTGGCAGGATCTGCTGGATCTGCGGGAACTGCTGGCCCCGGCGGGATGGCAGAAGGCCGCCCTCTCCGCCTTGGCCGCCCGCTTTCCCGAAGCCCGCCGATGCAGGGTCCGCTGTCCGGATGGGACCGGAGAGCTGCCCGGTGGAAAGACCCGGATCTTCGGCATGGCAAAACGGATCCCCCCTACGGGAAGGCGCCTGAGTGAGAGCTACTTCCCTCTGGCCTTTGACTGAGGGAAACGGGAAAAAAGGAGGTTTTTTGTCGGCGGGTGCATAGGGCGGCCCTCCAATATGCAAAACCTCCCAGTGGGAAAAAGATCGGACTTCGAAAGAGTCAGGAATTAGAAGGACAAATTGAAGTAAAATGTTTTTTACTCGAAAACATTATGCAAGATTTAACGGTGCTTCCATCAAATTAAAGTGTCTTTCCCTTGACGACAAGCGCTTTTTGAGTTAAAATAAACACTCATGGAATGAAGAGAGGAGTGGTTTTAAACCGCTTCCGGAATTAAGATCAAAGTTTATGGGATGTGAAGAAATGGCAAAGTACTTAGTCAAACGTGTTTTAATGGCCGTGGTCACCATCTTCATGGTCGCCCTGCTCACCTTCTTCCTGATGAATGCGGTTCCCGGCAACCCATGGCTGTCGGAAAAAAACCCTCCTCAGGCGGTGCAGGATCAGCTGAATGAAAAATACGGCCTGGATCAGCCCAAGCCAATTCAGTTTGCCAAATACATGGGCAATCTGCTCCAGGGGGACCTGGGGGTATCCATCAAGGTTAACAAAAATAAGCCTGTTCTGGATATCATCAAGGAGATGTTCCCCACCTCCGCCACCATCGGCGCCCTCTCCCTGGGCTGGGCGTTGGTGGTCGGGGTGACCCTGGGATGTATTTCGGCATACAATCGGGGAAAATGGGTGGACAGTCTCCTGCGGGTGATCTGTACCATAGGCATCTCCCTCCCCTCCTTTGTGGTGGCCACCATGCTGCTCTATGTTTTTGCCACCAGTCTGGGGTGGCTGCCGCCTATTTTTGACTCGTCACTGGGGATAAAATCCTATCTGATGCCATGTCTTGCCCTGGGGCTTTACCCCATGTGCTACATTGCCCGTCAGTCCCGGACCTCCATGCTGGACGCTCTGGGTCAGGAATATATCAAGACCGGGCGGGCCAAAGGACTTGCCACCCCGGCCATCGTCTTTAAGCACGCCCTTCGGAATGCGCTGATCCCCGTGCTTACCTATCTGGGCCCCCAGATCGCCTTCACCCTCTGCGGCGGCTTTGTGGCGGAAACGGTGTTCACCATCCCCGGACTGGGCCGTTATTTCGTCAACGCCATCAGCGCCCGTGACTATCCTGTCATTATGGGCACGACGATTTTCCTGGCCGCCTTTATTATTGTTATGAATCTGATTGTGGATCTGCTTTACAAGGCAGTGGATCCCCGTATCAATCTGACCAAGGGAGGAGACTAAAACATGAAAAACCCCCGTTTTGGCTCCCTGCAGCCGGATATGGAAGATATTCTGGACTGGAGCAACTACAATCCCGGTGATTTTCAAACTGCCAACGCGGATGAGAAGGAGAACTTCATCACCGAGCGGAAAAGCGTGGGCTACTGGGCGGATGCCTGGCGCCGCCTGAAGCAAAACAAAGTCGCCATGGTGGCGGCCGGTCTTCTGATCCTGATCGTTCTCTTTGCCTTCCTGGGACCTGTGATCGTCCCTTACGGCTATGATGAATTTGTGAAGGGTTCGGAAAATATGCACCCCTGGCATTATTCCTATGAGGATCAGCTCAAGGCCAGAGAGCTGATGGCAGAGGCCTCCATGGACCCGGAGGAGGCCGTCGCCAAGGCCGAGGCGGAGGCCGAGGCCGAGGGACGCACCCTCACCCCCAGAGAGCTGGCCGTTATCCGGGCCAAGGCCAAGGCGGGCCAGCATGGCGAGGGTAAGCTCACCATGGAACAGGCCCTGCAGGACATCGGGGCCAAGGCAAAGCCCTTTGGCTACTCCTTCTCGGAGCTGGAGAGGAAGGCCAACGGGGAGAAAGTCTTCCCCCATGTCTTCGGCACCGACGGCTTCGGGCGGGATATCATGGTCCGTGTCATGGTGGGGACTCGTGTCTCTCTTCTGGTGGGCCTTCTGGCCGCCCTGCTGGTGCTGGTGGTGGGCGCCCTTTACGGCTCCATCTCCGGCTACTGCGGCGGCCGGGTGGATGCCATTATGCAGCGGATCGTGGACATCATCTACGCCATGCCGGAGGTTTTGGTGATTCTGCTCATCTCCGTGGTGCTGAATGAGACCCTGCTGCTCTATGCGGATACCCATCAGGGCAACCTGTTCTCCACAGCGATCAACGCCCTTGGAACCAAGCTGATCGCCATGTTTATCGCCTTTGGTCTGCTGTATTGGGTCACCATGAGCCGCATCATCCGGGGACAGATCATCCAGCTCAAGGAGCAGGAGTATGTCACAGCGGCCAAGGCGCTGGGCGCCAAGGGAGGACGGATCATCCGCAGCCACCTGCTGCCCAACTGTATCGGTCAGATTATTACCACCACCTTCCTGCAGATTCCTTCCGCCATTTTTCTGGAGAGCTTCCTCTCCTATCTGGGCGTGGGTGTCTCCGCTCCCATGACCAGCCTGGGTTCCATGGCCTCTGATGCCTTAAAGGGAATTATCAGCTATCCCTATCGCCTGATTTTCCCCGCCGTGGTTCTCAGCCTCATGATTTTGTGCTTTAATTTGTTTGGTGACGGTCTGCGGGATGCCCTGGACCCCCGTCTGAAGAAATAAAAAAGGAGGAGACAGTGATGAACGAAGAAAAGACTCAGACCCCCGCCCACGACGGTCCCCTCCTGGAGGTCAAGGACCTGCACGTGTCGTTTTTTACCCCCGCCGGCGAAGTGAAGGCGGTAGGGGGGATCAGCTATACCCTGAATTATGGAGAAGTCATGGGGATCGTGGGCGAATCCGGCTCCGGAAAGAGCCAGGAGGCCTACTCCATCATGGGCCTGCTCCAGTCTCCCGGTAAGGTCACCGGCGGCTCCATCACCTTTGAGGGGGAGGATGTCCTCGCCAAGGATAAGAAGGAGATGGCCCAGTTCCGGGGCAGCAAGGCCGCCATGATCTTCCAGAACCCCATGACCAGCCTGAACCCGGTCTACACCGTGGGAAATCAGCTCGTCGAGGCCCTCCGTGCCCATGATAAATCCATCGGCAGGGAAGAGGCCGCCAAGCGGGCCATGACCATGCTGGAGCTGGTGGGCATCAACAATGTGGAGAAGCGGATGAAGCAGTACCCCCATGAGTTTTCCGGGGGGATGCGTCAGCGCGTGATGATCGCTATGGGGTTAATCTGCAGCCCCAAGCTGCTCATTGCGGATGAGCCCACCACCGCCCTGGATGTGACCATCCAGGCGCAGATTCTGGAGCTGATGAAGAAGCTTCAGAAGAAGACCCATATGGGCATTATCTTCATCACCCACAATCTGGGCGTGGTGGCTGAAATCTGCGACAAGGTCAGCGTGATGTACGCCGGTAAGATTGTGGAACAGGGCCTGGTGGACGACATCTTCTATCAGCCCAGCCACCCCTACACCCTGGGTCTTCTCCGCTCCATGCCCCGTGTGGACGCAGAGGAGCATGAGCGGCTCATCCCCATTGAGGGGACTCCCGTGGATATGCTCAATCCCCCGGAGGGATGTCCATTTGCCCCCAGATGTGAGAGCTGTATGAAGATTTGTCTTCAGAAAATGCCTCCCTATGTGGAGATTGGCGAGGGGCATCAGGCCGCCTGCTGGCTCCGGGTACAGGAGCGCCTGAAAAAGACCGAGGGAAAGGGGGAGAGCGAGCGTGGCTGAGAACAAGGTCCTTCTGGAAATCCAGAATCTGAAAAAATATTTTCCCGTTAAGGGAGTGAAGGGGCCTGGGGTTCAGGCCGTGGAAAATGTCTCCTTTTCCATTCAAAAGGGGGAGACACTGGGTCTGGTGGGAGAGTCCGGCTGCGGAAAGACCACCACCGGCCGGACCATTCTCCGGCTCCATGAGCCTACCTCCGGCAGGATTGTCTATGACGGGGTTCCCATCTATGAGGGGAAGGACCCCTTCCAAACAAAGACAGTCACAGTCACGGACAAGGAGGGCAAGCAGGTCCTCAAGGAGCAGATGGTCCATATCCATGTGCCCAAGGCCAAAAAGGTGGATATGCTCCCCTACCGCCGGAAGATGCAGATCATTTTCCAGGATCCCTCCGCCTCTCTGGACCCCCGTATGACGGTGGGCGAGATCGTGGGAGAGGCCCTGGATATCCATAAGCTCACCTCCGGCAAGGCGGAGCGGACCGAGCGGATCAAGGAGCTTCTGAACATGGTGGGACTCAACACCGAGCATGCCAACCGCTATCCCCACGAGTTCTCCGGCGGTCAGCAGCAGCGGGTGGGCATCGCCCGTGCCCTGGCGGTGAGTCCGGAGTTTATCGTCTGTGACGAGCCTATCTCTGCTCTGGATGTGTCTATCCAGTCCCAGGTGGTGAATATGCTGGAGGATATGCAGGAGGAGATGGGCCTCACCTATCTCTTTATCGCCCATGACCTTTCCGTGGTGCGCCATATCTCCAACCGGATCGGTGTCATGTATCTGGGAAATATGGTGGAGCTGGCGGAGAGTTATGAGCTGAACAGCCACCCCATCCACCCCTATACCAAGACGCTGCTTTCCGCGGTGCCCATTCCCGATCCCAAGGTCGCCAAGACCCGGCAGCGGATTATTTTGGAGGGGGACATTCCCTCCCCCATGAATCCCCCCAGCGGCTGTCGCTTCCATACCCGGTGCCCCCATGCCACAGAGCGGTGCCGGCAGGAGGTTCCGGTGTTCAAGGAGTATGGGCCGGGCCACTACGCAGCCTGCCATCTTCTGGAAAAATAAGAGGAGAGAAGCGCCTTTACAGGTTGGCGGATTGTCCTTGATGTTCCGGATCTGTCCACAAGTGGAAGACAAGTGATTGAAACAGGAATACCCTCTCCATATGGG
>JAHHSE010000042.1 GCA_020025395.1 Oscillospiraceae bacterium | reverse complement strand
CAGGGAAAGGAGCAGAAACAGAAGGGCCATGGACATTCCAAGCTTTTTCATAGGCACAGCCTCCATATCGGTTTTTGGGTTCGTTCCGCCCCCATTATAGCACATTGTCCCCCATAGAAAAAGGTCTGAAATCCTAGGATTTCAGACCTTAAATGAGCTTACAGGATCTCCCGCCGACCCTCCAGGGCACGCATCAGAGTGGCATCGTCGGCATATTCCAGGTGGGAGCCCACCGGGATACCGTAGGCCAGACGGCTGACCTTGACGGAAAAGGGTTTGAGGAGACGGGAGAGATACATGGCGGTGGCCTCTCCCTCGGTGTCGGGATTGGTGGCCATAATAACCTCCTGGACGGTGCCGGAGGCCACCCGCTCCACCAGGGATTTGATGTGGAGATCATCGGGTCCCACATGATTCATGGGGGAGATGACCCCGTGCAGAACATGATAGAGTCCATCATATTCCCGGCTGCGCTCAAAGGCGACCACATCCTTGGGATCTGCCACCACACAGATCAGGGTATTGTCTCGCTTGGGGCTGGAGCAGATGGAACAGGGGCCCTCCCCTTCGGTGAAGTTCTGACAGACGGGACAGCAGGAGATGGACTTTTTTGCCCCCAAAATGGCGTTGGCAAAGGAGGCGGCCTCCTCCTCCGGGAGGGAGAGGAGGAAAAAGGCCAGACGCTGGGCGGTTTTTCGTCCAATGCCGGGGAGCTTTGCGAAATGCTCCACCAGGTTTTCTAAGGCGGGGGGGAAGTATTGCATGAGGTGACCTCCAAATAGCAGGAATAAAAGGTGGGGGGGGATCCCTAAGCCCCCCGCAGGGCCTGGATGGCGGCGGTCCGGTCCGATGCCCCATAGACCGAGGAGCCGGCCACAAGCACATCGGCCCCGGCCTCAATGACCAGAGGGGCGGTTTTGGGGGCAATGCCTCCGTCAACCTCCAGATGGCAGCCGGGGTTGTACCGCTCCATCAGGGCACGGACCTGGCGGATGGTCTCCAGCTGATGCTCCATAAAAGCCTGACCGCCGAAGCCGGGCTCCACCGTCATGACCAGGACCATGTCCAGCTCCTCCAGATAGGGGAGGATGGCGTTGGGGGAGGTGATGGGGCGGAGGGCCACGGCCTTCTTTACGCCGCAGTCCCCCATCACCTTCAGGGCCTCGGCGATGCGGGTGGGATGGTCGGCCTCCAGATGAACGGAAAGCAGATCGGCCCCGGCCCTGGCAAAGGCCTCAATGTAGCGCACGGGCTTTTCGATCATCAGATGGACATCCAAAAACATATCGGTACAGGCTCGGATAGACTGGACCACCGGGATGCCGATGGTCAGGTTGGGGACGAAGGCGCCGTCCATCACATCCACATGGAGCCAGTCCGCGGCGGAAACCTCCCGAATCTCTCTGGATAAATGGGCAAAATCCGCAGAGAGTATGGAGGGGGCAATCTTAATCATAGTTTTCTCCTTTTCTGATAGAAAATAGCAAGGGGGACAGGCAGTCCGCCTCTGCACCGAAGCGGGAGAGAGGGCATAGGATACGGTACGCGGCAACCGCGGTACGGCTGCTCTCCAACCTCTCTCAGCCCAAGAAGGCCCGGCAGGGAGAAAAGAGGCCGATCCGCCGCCGCTTTTGATAGCCTCCGGCGGGTTTCCCGCCGGGGGCATTAGGTATAGATGTTGCGCCCGGAGATCAGGACGGGGTCCAGACCCTCCGCGCGGATGGCGGCGAGAATGCTGTCCCGATGGCTGAGTCCGAAGGCCTCCAGAGTGACCTGAAGCTCCACGGCGTTTTGGCGGTTGATGGAGACAAACTGATTGTGCTCCAGTTTGATGATGTTGCCGTTTTCCCGTGCCACGATCTGGGCCACCCGAACCAGCTCACCGGGGCGGTCAGGGAGCTGAACGGAAAAGGTAAAGACACGGCCCCGATGGACAAGCCCATGCTGAACCAGGGAGGCCATGGTGATCACATCCATATTTCCCCCGGAGAGGACAGAGACCACATTCTTGCCCCGGAAGGGGAGGTGCTTGAGGGCGGCTACGGTGAGAAGGCCGGCATTTTCCACCACCAGTTTGTGCTTTTCCATCATGTCCAGATAGGCGTCCACCAGCTCACTGTCATCAATGAGGAGGATGTCGTCCATGTTTTCCTGAATGTAGGGGAATACCAGATCTCCGGGGGTCTTTACGGCAACACCGTCGGCGATGGTATCGATTTTGTCCAGGGTGACCACATGGCCGGCATCTATGCTGGCCTTCATGGAGGCGGCTCCCTTGGGCTCCACCCCGATGACGGTGACATTGGGATTGAGAAGCTTGGCCAGGGTGGACACACCGGCGGCCAGGCCGCCTCCTCCGATGGGGACCAGAATGGTATCCACATCAGGCAGATCGGAAAAGATCTCATAGGCGATGGTGCCCTGCCCGGTGGCGACCGCCAGATCGTTGAAGGGGGGGATGTAGACCAGTCCCTCCTCCTCCCCAAGCTCGGCGGCCTTGGCGGCGGCATCGTCAAAGGTGGAGCCGTGAAGGACCACGGAAGCGCCATAGTCCTTGGTATTGTTTACCTTTACCAGGGGAGTGGTGGTGGGCATGACCACCGTGGCCTGACATCCGGCGGCCTGGGCCGCGTAAGCCACACCCTGGGCGTGGTTGCCCGCGGAGGCGGTGATGAGGCCCCGGCGCTTTTCCTCTTCGGTGAGAGAGCCGATTTTAAAATAAGCTCCACGGATCTTGTAGGCGCCGGTGACCTGAAGGTTTTCCGGCTTAAGGTAAGCGTGATTTCCAGTGGTCTTGGAGAGAAAGGGGCTGGGAATCAGCCGGGTCTCGTGAATCACGCCGCGAAGGGTGGCGCAGGCCTGTTTAAACGCATCCAATGTCATCATGGTACTCGCATCCTTTGCTCCGGCGGAAGGCCGTGAATAATACTCCTATTATACGCCAAAAAAAAGGGGAAGAAAAGGGTGACTTTTGCAGAGGAGCGTATTTTTTCGGGGGTGGGGAAGTGCGCCCTATTGACACCCGGGTGGCATAGAAGTACAATAAATTCAAAGAAGCCGCAGAGCGCTTCTGCAAGAACGATAGGAGGCACCAATTGATGGAGCAAGAGAAAGATAGGGTCCCTGAACTGACCCTGACCCCCGATACTGCGGTGGCCGCCGCCGCTGCTGCGCCGGAGGCTCCCGCCCTGACTCTGGAACCGGATATCGGATCAGAAAAGACAGAGGCCAACCGGAAGGAGCGGGATGCCAACGCGGTCAAATTGGATGAGAGCCAGCTCAGTGAAACGGAGCGGAAGATGGTGGACGAGTTTTCCCAGAAGATCGATCTCACCGATTCCACTCTGGTCCTCCAATATGGTGCCGCCGCCCAGAAAAACATCGCCGGCTTTTCCGAGCGGGCTTTGAACAGCGTCAAGACCAAGGACCTTGGGGAAGTGGGAGAGGCACTGGCCGGCCTGGTGGTGGAGCTTAAAAACTTTGAGGAGCCGGAAAAGAAGGGAATTTCCGGATTCTTTCAGAAAAAGCGCAGCGAGATCGAGATCATGAAGGCCAACTACGCCAAGGCGGAGGCCAATGTGGATAAGATCATCTCCAACCTGGAGGCCCATCAGGTTACCCTGATGAAGGATATAGCCATGCTGGATCAGATGTATGATCTGAACACCAAGTATTATAAGGAACTCACCATGTATATCCTGGCGGGGAAAAAGCGTCTGGAGCAGGTCCGCACCACCGATCTGGAGGAGATGCGGAAAAAAGCGGCTGCCACCGGGGCACAGGAGGACGCACAGGCATACAACGACCTTGCCAATCTCTGTGCCCGCTTTGAGAAGAAGCTCCACGATCTGGAGCTGACCCGGATGATCTCCATTCAGATGGGTCCCCAGACCCGTCTCATTCAAAACAATGACACCCTGATGCTGGAGAAGATCCAGTCCTCTCTGGTGAATACGATCCCTTTGTGGAAGAGCCAGATGGTCCTGGCCCTTGGGCTGGAGCATTCCCGTCAGGCCACCGCCGCCCAGAGTGCCGTGACGAATATGACAAACGAGCTTCTCAAGAAGAACGCGGATATGCTCAAGATGGGTACGGTGGAGACCGCGAAGGAAGCGGAGCGGAGTGTGGTGGATATCCAGACCCTGCAGCACACCAATCAGCAGCTCATCTCCACCCTGGACGAGGTTATGAAGATCCAGCAGGAAGGTGCTCAGAAGCGCCATGAGGCCGAGCTGGAGCTTGGCCGGATTGAGGGGGAACTGAAGCAGAAGCTCCTGGAGCTTCGGGGTTAAGCCGTAAAGCCGCAGAGGGAAGATCCTTCTGCGGCTTTTTTGGGTCAGGAGCGGTGGCGCATGGTGGGAAACTGCTGGGAGAGGGCCTCATCGGACCAGGTCTCATCCAAATAGAGCTGAAGGGGAGTGAGGGCAGCCACATTTTCCCGCCGCTGGGCTTGTCGGGAGAGGGCGGCGGCAGAGAGGAAGATATCGCCGGTCAGAAAGAGGGAGAGGGCGATCCCGGTGAGGGAGAGACCCCGGCGGGAAAAGAGGCGGAGGGACTGAAAGCCGGGCCAGATCCAGGTCCAGAAGGCCAGACCCAGCACCCCCCAAAACAGGGAGAAGAGGAGATTGACCCGTCCGTTCAGATGGAGGGGAAAGGAATGGTAGTCCCAGAATACGGTGTGAAAAAGGACCTCCTGTCCCCAAGACCAGAGATATTCTACCAAAGTCCCGGAGAGGGTGGCCAAAAGAAAGGCCGCCCCCTTATTCAGCCGCTCTGCCATGGGCCATAGGAGGGCCAGAACCACGGCCCCTGTCCCATAGACCGGGGTAAAGGGACCATAGAGCAGGCCCTGCCGATTTTGGATGTAGCCCAGACTCCAAAGGCTCTCCCCGCTCTCCAGCAGAAAACCCGCCATGGAGGCCAGAAGAAAGAGCCAGACCAGACGAAAAAAACGGGACATCTCATCCCCTCCTTGGATAGAATGAGGTTAGTGTTCCCCCGGCATTGCATTTTCACCCGTAAAATGATATACTTTTCTCACTCCATAAACAGAAAGGAGATTTCTATGTTCTTTAACCGCATCGCCTCGAAACAGATGGCCAAGGAGCTGATCCGAAGCAGCCGTCCAAGTCCCTGCATGGTGACCTTGGTGTACATCCTGATCACTGCGGGAGTGGTCAACCTGGTTGAGATTGTGGCACCCAACCCCTTTAACTATGCCACCTTCCTGATCAATCAGGGTTATGATCCGGACACGGTGTTTTATTTTGTCTATGGGCAGTCATCGGCTCTGGTCGGGGTATTTTTATCCATCATCCTCTCCTTCTACACTCTGGTGGTGGGATTTGGATATATGAAATACAGCGTCCGCCTTCTTCGGGGAGAGGCCGCCGGCTATGGGACCCTGATCGAAGGCTTCAACCTGGTGGTAAAGCTGCTCCTGACCCAGATCCTCATCACCCTCTTCATCCTCCTCTGGACCATGCTGTTCATCGTTCCCGGCATCATCGCCGCCTATCGCTATTCCCAGGTATTTTACTGCCTTATTGATGATCCCTCCATCGGGTCTCTGGAGGCCATCCGCCGGAGTAAGGAGATGATGAAGGGGAAAAAGATGGACTTTTTCCTGCTCCAGATTACCTTTATCGGGTATAGCCTTCTCATTGCCCTTGTGAGGGGGATCACAGGGGGAATTCTGGCCATATTCCTGCCTGGGGGCGCCTGGTGGCTGGTGGGCATCCTGTCCTTCCTGGCCTCCTTCCCCCTCCAGGTCTGGGTAATCCCCTATATGTCCATCGTGCTGGCGGATTTCCACAACCA
Source organism: Oscillospiraceae bacterium (assembly GCA_020025395.1). Lineage (GTDB taxonomy): Bacteria > Bacillota > Clostridia > Oscillospirales > Oscillospiraceae > JAHHSE01. Next base: position 4,450 of record JAHHSE010000042.1, on the reverse strand, counting down.
CCTGATTGGCTGGCGGCCCGGCGGGGGATATGGGCAGTATCAGGGCCCTGAGCTGCAATTCTGAGGGAAGAACAAAAAGAAGAACAAATATGAAAATGTGCCGCAGAATGACATTCTGCGGCACATTTTTTCAAAGGGGTTATTCCAGCACAGCTCCCCGGGCGGCGGAGGTCACAAGTCTGGCGTATCGGCTCAGATAGCCGGAGGTCACCTTGGGCGGGGGACAGACCCAGCGAGCTTTCCGGGCGGAGAGGACGGATGCCTCCACCAGAAGATCAATCTGACAGGCCCCGATGTCAATGGAAATGGAATCTCCCTCCTCTACCAGGGCAATGGGGCCGCCCAGGGCGGCCTCCGGGGAGACATGGCCGATGGAGGCGCCCCGGGTGGCTCCGGAGAAACGGCCGTCGGTGATGAGGGCCACAGAGCGGTCCAAACCCATTCCGGCAATGGCGCTGGTGGGGTTGAGCATCTCCCGCATTCCCGGTCCTCCCTTGGGACCCTCATAGCGGATGACCACCACATCCCCAGCCCGGATGTTCCCGGCATAGATGGCGGCAATGGCCTCGTCCTCCGAATTGAAGACACGGGCGGGACCGGTATGGCGCATCATCTCCGGGGCCACGGCGGAGCGCTTGACCACGCAGCCGTCCGGGGCCAGTGAGCCCTTCAGAACGGCGATCCCCCCGTCGGGGGAATAGGGCGTTTCCACAGGACGGATGATCTGAGGGTCCCGGTTTCTGACCTGTTCCAGCGTTTCCCCCAGAGTGCGGCCGGAGACCGAGAGGACGGTAAGATCCAAAAGGTCCCGTTTGCTCAGCTCCTTCATCACGGCGGAGACCCCCCCGGCCCGGTCCAGATCCTCCATATAGGTGTCTCCGGCGGGAGCCAGGTGGCAGAGGTTGGGGGTGCGGGAGGAGATCTCGTTGGATTGGTCCGGATCCAGAGTGAGGCCGCACTCATGGGCAATGGCAGGAAGATGGAGCATGGTGTTGGTGGAGCAGCCCAGGGCCATATCCACTGTCTCGGCGTTGCGGAAGGCGGCCTTAGTCATAATATCTCTGGGCTTGAGGTCACGCTTCACCAGCTCCATGATCTGCATCCCGGCGTGTTTTGCCAGGCGGAGCCGGGCGGACATGACGGCGGGGATGGTGCCGTTTCCGGGAAGGGCCATGCCGATGGCCTCTGTCAGACAGTTCATGGAGTTGGCGGTGTACATACCGGAGCAGGAGCCGCAGGTGGGACAGGCGTTGTTTTCATACTCCTCCAGCCCCGCGTCGTCCAGTTTGTTTGCGTAGTGGGAGCCAACCGCCTCGAACATATGGGAGAGGCAGGTCCGCCGTCCGTCCTGCATCCGTCCGGCCAGCATGGGGCCGCCCGAGACAAAAATGGTGGGGATGTTCACCCGGGCCGCCGCCATCAGGAGGCCGGGGACATTTTTGTCACAATTGGGAATCATTACCAGCCCGTCAAACTGATGGGCCATAGCCATGGCCTCGGTGGAATCCGCGATCAGCTCCCGGGTGACCAGGGAGTATTTCATTCCCGTGTGGCCCATGGCGATACCGTCACAGACGGCAATGGCGGGAAATTCGATGGGGGTGCCTCCCGCCATTCGGACCCCGGCCTTCACGGCATCCGAGAGCTTGTCCAGATTCATATGTCCGGGGACGATTTCATTTTGGGAACAGACCACGCCGATGAGGGGGCGTTCCAGCTCCTCCTTGGTATAGCCAAGGGCATAGAAGAGGGAGCGGTTTGGGGCCCGCTCCACCCCTTTTGTCACATTGTCGCTTCGCATGATAACCCCCCGTCCGCTCAGTTGGAGGCGGTGTCGGGATCGGCGTCATCCCCCCAGAGCATATTCTTCCGCAGCTCGGCCCCCACCAGCTCCATGGGATGCCTGGCCAGCATGGCCCGCTTGGAGTTGAAGAAGGTCCGGCCGTTGCGGTTTTCCGCGATCCACTTTCCGGCAAAGGTGCCGTCCTGAATGTCGTCCAGCACCTTCCGCATATTCTTCTTGGTCTCCTCATAGGGGAGGACACGGGGACCGGAGAGATACTCGCCATACTCGGCGGTGTCGGAGATGGAGTGATTCATCATGGCCACCCCGCCCTTATTGATGAGGTCGATGATGAGCTTCATCTCATGGATGCACTCAAAATAGGCGTTTTCCGGCTCATAGCCCGCCTCCACCAGGGTCTCGAAGCCGCAGCGCATCAGATCCACCACGCCGCCGCAGAGGACGGCCTGCTCGCCGAAGAGGTCGGTCTCGGTCTCATCGTGGAAGGTGGTTTCCATCACGCCGGCACGGGCGCCGCCGATCCCGGCGATGTAAGCCAGGGCGATGTCCAGGGCGTGACCGGTGGCATCCTGCTCCACCGCCACCAGGCAGGGGACCCCCTTGCCGTTTACATACTGGCTGCGGACGGTGTGGCCGGGACCCTTGGGGGCCGCCATGAACACATCCACGCCCTCCGGGGGTACGATCTGACCATAGCGGATGTTGAAGCCGTGGGCAAAGGCCAGGGCGTTGCCCCGCTCCAGGTTGGGGGCGATGTCGGCCTGATAGACGGCGGCCTGGACCTCATCGTTGATGAGGAGCATGACGATGTCGGCCCATTTGGCGGCATCGGGGACCGTTTTCACGGTCAGGCCGGCGGCCTCGGCATTGGCCCAGTTCTTGGAGCCCTTCCGAAGACCCACGCAGACCTCACAGCCGGAATCCCTCAGATTCAGAGCGTGGGCGTGTCCCTGGGAGCCGTAGCCGATGATGGCGATTTTCTTGCCCTTCAGCACGCTCATGTCGCAGTCTTTTTCATAGTACATTTTTGCCATGGTTGAAACACTCCTTTTATGTAAATGGTGAGAGGGTGGGCAGGGGAAGTCAGAGAACATTTTTCCCCAGGTTGAATTCCTGCTTTTCCTTGTTCTCATCGCTGATGGTGTAGGCGCCCCGCTCCAGGGCCACCATGCCGGTGCGGGCAAGCTCCAAAATCCCGAAATTCTCCAGGAGCTTCTGCATGGCGTCCGCCTTGTCCTCATCCCCGATGAGGGCCAGGGTAAGGGAGCCGAGGGAGACATCTATGATGGTAGCCCGGAAGATGTTGGCGATCTGGATGATCTCATTTCGAATCTCCGGCGTCGTGGCCCTGACTTTATAGAGGACCAGCTCCCGGCGGATGCTCCGCTGGGGGAGAAGGTGCTGGACGGAATAGACCGGGAAGAGCTTTCGAAGCTGATTCATGATCTGGACGATCATGGGCATATCCCCCAGGACCTCAATGGTGATTCGGGAGACCTCCGGATTTTCGGTGGTGCCCACAGCCAGGGATTCGATGTTGTAGCCCTTTCTGGAAAAAAGGCGGGAGACCTGAGAGAGAACACCGGCGGAATTTTCCACCAGGACGGAGAGGGTGTGCCGCTGTGCAGATTTCATTCCAAGCCCTCCTTAATCCAAAATAAAGTCGGTGAGGGGGGAGCCGGCCGAGATCATGGGGTGGACCATGGCATCCTGATCGATGTCGCACTCCAGGAAATAAGGGCCGCCGCTTTGAAGCGCCCGGTCCAGGGCGGCCCGAAGGGCCTCCGGGGTGGCGCAGCGCTCCCCGGGCAGGCCATAGGCCTGGGCCAGCAGGGGGAAGTCGGGGGAGAAGAGGAGATCGCTCTGGGAGAACCGCTTTTCATAGATCAGATTCTGCCACTGGCGGACCATCCCCAGGGTGTGGTTATTAAACAGGGTGATGATGACCGGGATGTGATAGTGGGAAAGGGTGGCCATCTCATGGCAGTTCATGCGGAAGGAGCCGTCTCCGGTACAGAGGACTACGGGGGTGTTCGGGTTTCCCAGCTTGGCCCCCATAGCGGCCCCCAATCCAAAGCCCATGGTGCCGAAGCCGCCCGAGGTAATCAGCTGGCCGGGGCGGGTGAAGCGGTAATACTGAGCGGACCACATCTGATGCTGGCCCACATCGGTGGCGATGATGGCCTCCCCATGGGTGGCCTGGGCAATGAGGGAGAGAACATGGTGGGGATGGAGGTGCCCATCCTCCGGAAGGGGGGCCTCCCGATGGGAGAAGACCCATTCGGTCCATTTTGGATAACTGTGGGCTGGGAGATCCTGATTGAGAAGCTCCAGCACTCTGCGGGCGTCTCCGATAATATGGTGGTCTGTCCTGACATTTTTATCAATCTCAGATCGGTCGATGTCAATGTGGACGATTTTGGCGTGCTGGGCAAAGGAGGGGGGATCGGTGGCCACCCGGTCAGAGAATCGGCAGCCGATGGCCAGCAGGAGATCACAGGCGCTGACGGCGTGGTTGGAGGCGTGGGAGCCGTGCATCCCGATCATCCCGGTAAAGAGGGGATGGTCTCCGGGACAGGCGCCGCCCCCCATGATGGTGGAGGCCACGGGAGCGCCCAGGGTTTCCATAAATTTTCGAAACTCCCC
>JAHHSE010000041.1 GCA_020025395.1 Oscillospiraceae bacterium | reverse complement strand
TCCCTCTTCCGTGTGGACGATATACCGCTGGAGATAGAAAAAAGCCGCAACCGCCAAAATCAGTACAATGATTAGAAAAAAGGCGATGCCCTTGACCACACCACTTGCTCCACCCCTTCCTCGATATGCGCCGTACCCATAGGGCTTATGTCTCATGCTCCTCCTCCTTTCCTGCGCCCAACGCCCAATCCAGCCGATTCAGCCCTTCGAGAACAATCTTTTTATCCTCCTCACTGAGGGAATCCAACAGACCGGAAAAATATCCGCGGACATTGGTTCGGGCATCCTCCCTCATGGTCCGGCATTTGCTGGTCAGGGCCACATAGATGACCCGGCGGTCAGCCTCACTCCGCTCCCGCTGGACCAGACCCAGCTTTTCCAGCCGGTCCACGATGCCGGAGACTGTGGAGTTGGCGCTCCCCGTCCGCTCTGCCAGAGCGGAGATGGGGATCTTCCCGTCCTCCTCCAGCAGGGTATTGAGGACCAGAGCCTGGGGGAAGGTGAGATTGAGCCTTCCAAAATGGAAGCGGAACTGCCGGGACGCGTGCTGCGTTACCCGTAGGTAACGGCTGAGTATCTCATCACTTAAGCTCATTGGGACCACCTCGTTTATTTTAGCGTGCGAAATATATCCATATCTGTATCTTAGTCCCCAGCCTCCGTAAAGTCAACTGATTTTCTTTAAGATTTACGAAATATTTCCAAATTTCTACAAAAAAACGGTCCGGCGGATCTCGCCGGACCGACTTACCCCAAAACCCAGTGGAGCATCAGCAGAAGACCGAAGCCCGGAACTCCCAAAAAACCAAGCAGGAGACCGTTGACCAGGTTCACTCCCAAGTGAACCCCGATGGCCTCCCCCATCCCGGAAAAGAGGGCCAGCGCCCCCATTCCCAGTCCTGTTCGGAGGGTGATCCGCCCCACGCCTCTCATCGTTTTTCCTCCAGCCATTTTCTCTGCTTGACCAGATAATTGTATCTGGCCTGAAGGGCGTTGATCTCATAGACACAGGATTCGATCAGGTCGGTGTCATCCGCCATATTAAAGGCTGTGTAGGCCTGATTCAGGCTTTTTTTGACCTCTTCGATGCACCTCTGAAGCTCCTGCCTCTCGTTCTCCTGTCTGCTCCGTCCCCGTCTGGGGAAGGGAAAGGCTTTTACCATCTGTTCCATATTCCGCCTCCTTGCTGTCCAGTATATGGGGAGTATGGGCAAATATGCCGTTCTCTATACGGGAAGAAACCGGTTTCCCACGCGGAAAAGAGGGGGACGGGGCCGTCCTGCCCGCGGACTTGACACCGGGCGGTAAAATAGGATACACTATAAACTGAATCAATATGTTTTAAAGTATGAGAGGGATTTCCTATGGCAACCAAGGGACACAAGGGCTATGGCAACGACTCCATCTCCTCCCTGAAGGGGGCGGACCGGGTGAGAAAGCGGCCGGGGGTCATCTTCGGCTCTGACGGGCTGGAGGGCTGTGAACACGCGGTTTTTGAGATTCTTTCCAATGCCATCGACGAGGCCCGTGAGGGCTATGGCAATGTCATCACCGTCACCCGCTATGAGGATCAGAGCATCGAGGTGGAGGACTTTGGCCGAGGCTGTCCGGTAGACTGGAATGAGGCCGAGGGAAAATACAACTGGGAGCTGGTCTTCTGTGAGCTTTACGCCGGGGGAAAGTACGGCACCGCTGACGGGGATAACTATGAGTATTCCCTGGGACTCAACGGCCTGGGCTCCTGTGCCACCCAGTACGCCTCGGAGTATTTTGACGCCGTCATCCATCGGGACGGCTTTGCCTACACCCTCCATTTTGAAAAGGGAGAAAATGTGGGAGGGCTTCACAAAGAGGCCTGGAGCGGGAAAAAGACCGGCTCCCGATTCCGCTGGAAACCCGATCTGGAGGTCTTTACCGACATCAACATCCCCACGGAATACTTTCTGGAGACCATGAAGCGTCAGGCGGTGGTGAATGCCGGGATCACCTTCCTCTTTCGGGATCAGGTTCAGGGAAAATTCAGGACCACCGAATTCCGATACGAAAACGGGATTGTGGACTATGTGACCGAGCTGGCGGGGGAGACCCCTCTCACCGCCCCCGTTTTCTGGCAGACAGAGCGGAAGGGGCGGGACCGGGCCGACAAGCCGGAGTACAAAGTGAAGCTCTCGGTCTCCTTCTGCTTCTCCAACCTGGTAAGCCTGGTGGAGCATTATCACAACTCCTCCTGGCTGGAGCATGGCGGCTCCCCGGAAAAGGCCATGCGCTCCGCCTTCGTCTCCGCCATTGACGGATATTTAAAGCAGCAGGGAAAATATCAGAAGAACGAGAGCAAGATCACCTGGAACGATGTTCAGGACTGTCTGGTTTTGGTGAGCAGCAACTTCTCCACCCAGACCTCCTATGAGAATCAGACCAAAAAGGCCATCAACAACAAGTTTATTCAGGAGGCCATGACCGACTTCCTCCGCTCCCAGCTCGAAATTTATTTTATTGAGAACCGCTTCGACGCGGATAAGATCGCCGAGCAGGTTCTGGTCAATAAGCGGAGCCGGGAATCCGCCGAGAAGGCCCGGCTCACGGTGAAAAAGAAGCTCTCCGGCTCTCTGGACATCTCCAATCGGGTGCAGAAGTTTGTGGACTGCCGCACCAAGGATACCGAGCGACGGGAGCTCTATATCGTGGAGGGTGACTCGGCTCTGGGCAGCGTCAAGCTCAGCCGGGACGCGGAATTTCAGGGAATCATGCCGGTCCGGGGCAAGATCTTAAACTGCCTTAAGGCAGACTACGCCAAGATCTTCAAAAGCGAGATTATCACCGACCTTCTCAAGGTTATGGGCTGCGGGGTGGAGGTCACCGACAAGCATGCCAGGGACCTCTCCTCCTTTGACCTGGCCAATCTCCGGTGGAGCAAGATCGTCATCTGTACTGACGCCGATGTGGACGGATTTCAGATCCGCACCTTGATTCTCACCATGCTCTACCGCCTGGTCCCCACCCTGATTCAGCGGGGGTATGTCTATATTGCCGAGTCCCCCCTCTATGAGATCAACTTCAAGGACAAAACCTGGTTTGCCTATTCCGACAAGGAGAAAAATGACATTGTGGCCGAAATCGGCCCGGAGAAAAAAATCAGCGTCCAGCGCTCCAAGGGCCTGGGTGAAAACGAGCCGGATATGATGTGGCTCACCACCATGAACCCGGAGACCCGGCGGCTCATCAAGGTCATGCCCGAGGATGCGGAACGGACCTCCGCCATGTTCGATCTCCTCCTGGGCGACAATCTCCAGGGGCGGAAAGACCACATTGCGGAAAACGGCTATAAGTTCCTGGAGCTGGCGGACATCAGCTGATGGGGCAGCCCCCCTGACTTGCATCCTAAATTTTACCTGCATAAAGGACGGATACCAATGGCGAAGAAAAAGGCCCCGGAGGAGGGGCGGAAAAAAGGAACGCAAACCAATGTGATGGGGCTGCGGCCTGAGGTGCTGGAGCAGCCCATTACCGAAACCCTGGAAATCAACTATATGCCCTACGCCATGAGCGTCATTGTCTCCCGTGCCATCCCGGAGATCGACGGCTTTAAGCCCTCTCATCGGAAGCTCCTCTACACCATGTATCAGATGCATCTGCTGGGGGGGCCAAGGACCAAGAGCGCCAATGTGGTGGGTGCCACCATGAAGCTCAACCCCCATGGGGACGCCGCCATCTATGATACCATGGTGCGTCTCTCCCGGGGCTATGGCGCCCTCCTCCACCCCCTGGTGGATTCCAAGGGCAACTTCGGAAAGGTCTATTCCAGAGACATGGCCTGGGCCGCCAGCCGATACACCGAGGTCCGGCTGGACCCCATCTGCGCCGAGCTTTTCTCCGGCATCGATCAGGACACGGTGGACTTTGCGGACAATTACGACGGCACCATGAAGGAGCCTGTCCTGCTGCCCACCTCCTTCCCCAATGTGCTGGTCTCCGCCAATCAGGGCATTGCCGTGGGTATGGCCTCCAACCTGTGCGGCTTTAACCTGGGGGAGGTCTGCGATGCCGCCGCCGCCTACCTGAAGGACCCGGACACCGATCTGATGGCGACTTTAAAGGCCCCTGATTTTCCCACCGGGGGGGCCATTCTCTATAACGAGCCTCTTCTTCGGGAGATCTACCGCACCGGACGGGGCTCCTTCCAGATCCGGGCCAAGTGGCGCTATGAGAAGCGGGAAAACCTCATTGAAATCTATGAGATCCCCTATACCACCACGGCGGAGGCCGTTCTGGACAAGGTGGCCGACCTGATTAAATCCGGCAAGGTCAGGGAAATTGCGGATATGCGGGATGAGACCGATTTAAACGGCCTGAAGCTGACCATTGACCTCAAGCGGGGGACGGACCCGGAGAAGCTCATGGCCCGGCTCTTCCGCCTGACCACCCTTCAGGATTCCTTCGCCTGCAACTTCAACATCCTCATCTCCGGGATGCCCCGTGTCCTGGGGGTCCGGGAGATTCTGGAGGAGTGGTCCGCCTGGCGGATGGACGGCATCCGACGCCGGACCTGCTTCGTCAGGAAAAAAAAGGAGGAGAAGCTCCATCTTCTCAAGGGCCTGAAAAAGATTCTTCTGGACATGGACCGGGCCATCCGCATCATCCGGGAGAGCGGGGAGGACGCGGAGGTGGTCCCCAACCTGATGATCGGATTCGGCATCGATTCCGTTCAGGCCGAGTATGTGGCGGATATCCGATTGAGGAACATCAACAAGGATTACATCCTCAAGCGGGTGGAGGAGGTGGATACTCTGGAGGCGGAGATTGCCGATCTCATGGATCTGGCGGACTCCCCGGCCCGAATCAAAAAGATCATCATCGGGGAGCTGGCCGGGGTGAAGAAGAAATACGCCCAGCCCCGGAAGACCACCCTCCTGTTCGAGGATGCGCTGGAGGCCCAGCCCGACCCGGAGGAGGAGATTCCCGACTATCCGGTCACCCTCTTCCTCTCCAGGGAGGGGTACTTTAAAAAAATCACCCCCGCTTCCCTCCGCATGAGCTCCGAGCAGAAGTTTAAGGAGGGGGATTCCCTGCTGTTCTCTCAGGAGACCACCAATCGGCAGGAGCTTCTGGTCTTCACCGACCGGCAGCAGTGCTATAAGACCCGCCTCTCCGAGTTTGATGATTCCAAGGCCAGCGTGCTGGGGGACTATCTCCCCGCCAAGCTGGACTTTGAGGAGGGGGAGAGCTTCCTCTGGGCCTGTCTTCCCGGAGACTACTCCGGCGACCTCCTCTTCTTCTTTGAAAACGGAAAGGTGGCACGGGTCAATCTCTCCGGCTATCGGACCCAGACCAGGCGGAAACGGCTCACCGGGGCATACAGCGACCGCTCTCCCCTGGTCTCCGCCTGCCTTCTCCCGGAGGACCGGGAGCTGGCCATGATCTCCACAGAGGGACGCTGTCTTCTGTTCCACACCGCCGCCCTGGCCCCTAAAGTCACCCGCACCACCCAGGGAGTGGCGGTCATGACCCTGAAACCCAAATACAAACTGTCTGAAGTACACCCTCCGGAGGAAACCTCCCTTGTGAACTTCTCCCGTTACCGCAGCCGGACCCTTCCCGCCGCCGGCTCCCTTCTCAGGGAGGAGGATCGGGGGGTGGAACAGATCAGCTTACTTTGATGGAGGAACTCAGTTTGAAAAATAAAGTGCGAGAGCTTGTAAAAAGTTATTTGATTATCACCATTGGCTCCCTGATCTACTCCCTCTCCTTCTGCTGGTTCTATGGTCCCAATCAGGTGGCCATGGGCGGCCTCACCGGACTGGGTCAGGTCCTCAATGTCATTTTCCCCATCCTTCCCGTGGGTCTGGCGGTCTTCGCCATGAACATCCCCCTCTTCTATCTGGGCTGGAAGTATATCGGCGGTCATCTGCTGATCTCCTCCCTCTACGCCATGTCCATCTCCTCCCTCGCCATTGATCTCATTGATATGTTCTTTTCCTTTCCGCCCATGGACCCCATGCTGGCCTCCATCTGCGGGGGTGTCCTCATGGGCCTTGGTCTTGGGCTTGTCTTTGCCCAGGGGGCTACCACCGGAGGCACCGACATCGTGGCCAGGCTCCTGAAGCTGAAATTTCCCTGGCTCCCTCTGGGAAAGCTGGTCATCATCCCCGATCTGGTGGTCATCATTCTGGTCGCCATCGCCTTTCAAACCCTCAACAGCGCCCTGTACGGCCTGGTGGCCCTCTATGTCTGCACCAAAATCATGGATACCGTCCTCTATGGGATGGACACCTCCAAAGTGGCCTATATCATCAGCGATGAATACAAGGTCATCTCCACCGCCATTATGGAGCTGGACCGGGGAGCCACCATCCTCCACGGAGAGGGGGCCTTCACCGGCCAGGATAAAAAGGTCCTGATGGTGGCCTTCAAGCAAAAGGAGATCGTCCAGATCAAGCGTATTGTCCACGAAACCGATCCCAGAGCCTTTCTCATCGTCTGTGACGCCCATGATGTGCTGGGAGAGGGCTTTCACTATTATCATGGGGATGAAATCTGATTACAAAAAGTAATATTTCTCTCATTGATAAATGGAGTGGAAGAAATCTTTGTCAGGCGGGATGGGGGCGGTCAGGCGCTGTCCCTCCTCCGGACCTCATCCAGGGGGAGGGGAGTAGGTCCTTCGGCGTCCCCGGACCTCTGCCCCCATGCGGAAAGGAGTGTGTGAAATGAGAAAATGGATCTCTCTGGTCCTCCTCTGCTGTCTGCCCCTCACGGGCTGCGACGCCATGCTGGACCGTGAGTTCGTCTCTGTCACCCAGCATCCCCAGACCGTCACCACGGTGGAGAACCCCTCCACCCTGCAAGCCCAGAATTATCAGGAGCTTCTCTCCGCCATTCTCTATCTGGTGGCCCGCCACGCCGAGAGCGGCACCGTCCGCCTCTTCAACTACACCCAGGAGTCCGGCTCTCCCGCCGGACAGGAGGCGGTGGCTGCCGACCTGACGGAGGCCTGCCTGGAAGTGGTCCAGAAGGACCCTTTGGGGGCCTACGCGGTGGATTACATCAAGCACGATGTGACCCGTATTGTCTCCTATTATGAGGCCAAGATCACCATCTCCTATCAGCGCACCCAGGAGGAGATGGGAAAAATTGTCTCGGTCACCGGAAATGGCGCCATTCGAGATGAGCTGCGGGAGACCTTCTCCCGGTTCGCACCTCAATCCACCCTGCGGATCAGCTATTTTGACGAGGATATATCCTACATCCACCAATTGGTCACCCAGGCCTATTACCGAACCCCGCAGTCCGCCTTCGGCCTTCCCCAGGTCACCATGACCCTCTATCCGGACAGCGGCTTCCAGCGGATCGTGGAGCTTCATTTGAGCTATCCTCTGCCCATGGAGGAGCTGCTGGCCCGACAGGAGGCGGTTTTGGACCGGGTAAACACGCTGATCCCCCACGGAGCCTCTGTGACAGCCCAATCCGTCTATGATCTCCTCCGTTCACAGGTGGAGTGGACCCAGGAAACGGGATTTTCCACCCCCTATGCCGCTCTGATCGAGGGAAAGGCGGATGGGGAGGGAATGGCCCTCACCTACCAGCTTCTCTGTGACCGGGCTTCCATCCCCTGTACTGTGGTCCAGGGGGCGGAGGGAAGTGAGGTCGCCTTTTGGAACATTGTCACAACAGAGGAAGGCTCCCGCCATGTGGACTGTACCCGGCAGGATCGATTTGGCCTCACCGACCTTCAGCTCACCGCCCTGGGCGGCTATCTTTGGGACAACAGCTACCCTCTGTGTCGAGACGGAAGAGAAATGCAAATTTTATCTTGACAAGCAGGAAAGGACGGCGTATAATAACTCTTGTTCCTGCGAGTGTAGCTCATCTGGTAGAGCGCCACCTTGCCAAGGTGGAGGTAGCGAGTTCGAGCCTCGTCACTCGCTCCATCGGAGTATCTTTCGAGATACTCCGATTTTTTTATTATTCTGTGATAGTTGCATGGAAATGTACAAAGTTTCCTTATTTCCCCCTAGTTGTCAAGAATGGCTATCTTGTCCACAGCATCCTTGTTGTCACTGCACCTTAGACCCAATTTCTTATGTTGTGGTTTTTATATTGCGATTACAGCAAATTTGATCCCTATCTATTTGACCCAGAAAATACACATATCATGGTAATCCATCTTCTGATTTATCCAATGCTTCCAGACCTGCTTCATGAAACTCTGGCTTGTGCTGCATCTTATCGGTCATCAGCGCGGAGAGAAAAAACGGACAGGCTGAAAAATCAGCCTGTCCGTTGGGGTCTTCTGATCGGGATTGCGCCCGGTTCCTATGGTGCCCTTACGCAGGTTCGCCTTGGGGGCGGGTCCCTTTTTATTTGGGACGCCGGCCCTCTTGAAACCAGTTTAAAATGGCCTCTTTCTGCGCCTCCGTCAGGTAGCGCTTGGGCAGGGTGTAGTTCCCACTCCCTTTGGCTGCCGGGACCAGGAGCAGGTTCTTCCCGGTCTGAAAGACATGGGCGGTCTCCTTCCAGGTGAATTCCATCCGGGTGTTCAGATCAACGCCCCGAATGATTACCCACCGATCCGGCTCAAATCGAAAATGGAGGATGGCATCTCCATAATCGAATTTGTCATAGTTTGCAAAGGCCTTCATCTCATAAAAGAGGAGAATCGCCGCCACCACCGGGGCGGGAAAGAGAAGATACAGGGGTTTAAACCCCATAGCTAGACAGATCACCAGATAGATGACCGCGCCCAGGAGGATGGTCCCCAGAAAGAAGGGACGGGCCAGACGGTGGACCGCCTGCAAAAACTCCCTCCGGGTCATTCCGGTGCTCTCGATGTGAAACGGCTCCATCAATAGGCCACCCCCCAGTAGATCATGTGCTTGGCGGGCTTGCCGCAGATGGGGCACACATCCCCCAGCTGCTCCTGCTCAAAGGGGATGCAGCGGGAGGTCATGCCGGCCTCCTCCTTCATTTTCATCTCACAGTCCGACCCTCCGCACCACATGGTCTTGATGAGGCCGCCCTTTTCCTCCTGAAGCCGCTTGGCCTCCTCCAGAGAGTAGGCAGGCCAGGTATTCTCTTCCAGATTCCGCTTTGCCCTGGCAAAGAGGCCGTCATGGATGGCGTCTAACATCTGGGCTGCCGTCTCCTCGATCTGATCCAGAGAGACAATGACCTTTTCCCCGCTGTCCCGGCGGACCAGAACGCACTGATTTTTCTCCATGTCCTTGGGGCCCAGTTCCAGACGGAGAGGGACTCCCTTCATCTCATACTCGGCAAACTTCCAGCCGGGGGAGTTTGCCGAGTCATCCATCTTCACCCGCAGGCCGGCGGCGGTCAGCCGATCCGCCACCGCCCGGTTTGCGGCGATGACCCCCTCCTTGTGTTGGGCCACGGGGATGACGATGACCTGAATGGGGGCGATTCGGGGGGGCAGAACCAGGCCGCTGTTGTCTCCGTGGGTCATGATGATGCCGCCGATCATTCGGGTGGAGACTCCCCAGGAGGTTTGGAAGGGATAATGGGGCTGATTGTCCGTTCCGGCAAAGGTGATGTCAAAGGCCCTGGCAAAGCCATCTCCGAAGTAGTGGGAGGTGCCTCCCTGAAGGGCCTTTTTGTCGTGCATCATGCACTCCACGGTGTAGGTCTCCTCGGCGCCGTTAAACTTTTCCTTCTCGGTCTTCCGCCCCTTTACCACCGGCATGGCCAGCACATTCTCCATAAAGTCGGCGTAGATGTTCAGCATCCGCTGGGTTTCCTCCTGGGCCTCCTCCGGGGTGGCGTGCATGGTGTGTCCCTCCTGCCAGAGGAATTCCCGATGGCGGAGAAAGGGGCGGGAGGTCTTCTCCCACCGGAGGACCGAACACCACTGATTGTACTTCTTAGGCAGGTCCCGATGGGAGTGAATCACGGTTTTAAAATGCTCGCAGAAGAGGGTTTCAGAGGTGGGACGGATGCAGTACCGCTCCTCCAGCTCCTCGCTCCCTCCCAAGGTGACCCAGGCGCATTCGGGGGCAAAGCCCTCGACATGATCCTTCTCTTTCTGAAGCAGGCTTTCGGGAATCAGCATGGGAAGATAGACATTCTCATGACCGCTTTTCTTAAACTCCCGATCCAATGCCTTCTGGATGTTCTCCCAAATCGCATATCCGTAGGGGCGGTAGATAAACATCCCTTTTATGGAGGAATAGTCGATAAGCTCTGCCTTTTTACACACATCGGTAAACCATTTGGCAAAGTCCACCTCCATATCGGTAATCTGCTCCACCTGTTTCTTATTATCCTGAGCCATAATCATGCCGTCCTTTGTCTTAAATTATCGCTTGTTTCAGATGCAAAAGTACCTTATATTTTATGTGCTTTGGCTCTAAAAGTCAAGTGGGACGCATATTTTGAGGGCTTGACGCATGTAGGAGTACAATACATCTTGGACAGTGAAGCAAAAAAGGATGAAGGATAGGGC
>JAHHSE010000040.1 GCA_020025395.1 Oscillospiraceae bacterium | reverse complement strand
ATGAATCCCCATTTGGCAGGAGCGACCTGTCGTGGATTTTTTCGATATATCGTGACAGTAATTTACCGTATTTTTTCTTGGATTGCAGTCAATAGTTGACATAATGCTCAATTAAAATTTTCAGCTTTTCATACACATTTCGATCTTTTTGTTAATAAATGGCATCATTTTGACAGGGTTCGAGCTTTCTCAACAGAAAAGGACACCGCCTATGGGTCAAATGGTCACCCATAATATGGGAATCCCCTCCTGCCTTTTTTTCAGGAATATGGCTTTCCCGGAGGGAGTCTTTCTCGATATGCCACAGCCCGACCTCTCCTGCAAATCAATGCGTTCCTGTTTCATGGCGCATATGCCCGGAGGCCCGATCCGTCTGCCTGTTTCATGGAAGATCCGCGATTTCCGGGTCTCTCCCCATAAAAATTACCCCCCTCCTCCGGATTGAATAAGATACAATCCGGAAGAGGGGGGTGCCGTTTACATGGGGTTACTTTACGATATTTGTTTCAAAACGCATCAGAATAGCTGCGATCTGGGCCCGTGTCGCACTTCCCTCCGGACTGAGTGTTCCGTCACCCAGACCTTGAATCAGTCCGCAGGCGTTGGCCCAGGACATGGCCTCTGTCGCATAGCCGCTGATTTGTCCGGCATCCCGGAAGGAGATCAGCTCTGCTCTTTCTGACACATCATACCCCTTGCAGGCGGCGTAACGGTATAAAATCGTCGCCATCTGTTCCCGGTTGATGGGGTCGTCAGGACCAAAGCTGCCGTTTCCATACCCGTTGACAATGCCATGGGCAGAGGCCCAAAGGACGGCATCGGTATAATACGCTCCCGCGGTCACATCCTGAAATCCCGTCCCTTCAGCAGTCGGTGCCCCCTCCATACGGTGGAGGACGGTGACAATCATGCCACGGGTGGTGGTCCTCTCGGGATCAAAGGTCTCCGCGGCAGTCCCGGTCATCAGACCTTTTTGATACACATAGGATACAGCCTCATAGTACCAATCTGTTTTCTGAATGTCGGCAAAGGGGAGGTCCTTGGGTGCCACGGCCTCCTGAAAGTCCACCCGAATTTGGACGGGTCCGTTTTTGGGCTGCAGGAAGGTGAACTGATCTCCTCCCTCCGCCGTGACCTGGACCGGGTTCCCGTTTTTATCCGTCACGATAACCGATGCCACTTTTGAACCCGGGTCCGGGGTGGCGGTGATGGTCACTTTGGTCCCGGCAGAAGCTCTGGCCGGGCTGATCGTTACTCTGCCCTGGCCAGTCTGCTCCACCTTCGCCGACTCACTCGGCCTGCCGGCCCCTCCGGATGAGCCCCCTCCGGACGAGCCGCCCTCCTTCACCCGGACCGTTGTGTCCGTTCGGTTTAAATCCCGATCCAAAAGGGTCAGCTGGGCTTCACCGGGCAGGGACCCCGCCTCCTTCAGCTGCAAACAGCCCAGACGCAGCTCCGTCTCATGATTGATGGGAGCCTGCGCATCCAGATAGATGCTGAGCGATGTCTTTTCTTCCGATACTGTGACTTTGTTTTCGGTCTCCACATAGCTTTCCCAGGGAATCAGGCCCACATCAGGATGCGCTCCATTCAATTCCAGGGTAAGCTGAACGGCATAGACGCTCTCTCCCGCTTGGAGTCCCTCTACCTCCAGGGCAATCCCGTCCTCCTCCATCCGATAGATGAGGGCCGGGGTGCCCTGAAACTCGACGGCTAAGGCGGAAGGACTCCACATGACGCAGCTCAGAGCCAGTGCGGCCACTGCGGCGGAAATCTGCTTTCCTTTCATTGGCTGCCTCCCTTCAACGAAATCTTTGGAAGGTCTTCTCCTCCGGGACTGTGAATCCATCTGCTGCTGGCAGTCAGCCGCATACTGTCGGCCTGATTGGGGTCATCTGTCCGATACAGCTCAACCATGATCCGGGCGGGAAGCAGGTTCTCCTGCCCGCAATGGCTCTGCTCTCCCTGGAGTTCCTGCTCCCTCTGCGTGTTGGGTACAAAAAGGAAGATCCCGTCGCTGATGTCACTGACTTCTCCATCCTGGGGGATTTCCGCAAAGAAGAGGGCATAGCCATCCAGATACCGCTCGGTCCGTCGGACCTCCTGCTCCCCCTTCTCTCCCAACTCGGTGGAGGTGAAGTCCCCTTTGACCCGCAGTGTATTGTATACCGGATCTCCCCGATAGGTACCGGTAATTACCAGGGTTCCTGCCGGAATCACATCCTCTGTCTGTGATCCATATCGGTATTCCTCTGCCAGAATCCCCACCGCTCCATTCTCTGCGAAGGCCACATCGTCCCCCGCATAGCGGATGAGGGCCAGGTCGGCTCCCTCCGGCACATTGGTCATGACCAGCTCTTCCGTGTCAAAGGTCCAGATCCGGGTATCTCCATGAATGGCGTAGGGCTTATTGAAGTAGGCCAGGTAGCTGGCGGGATCATCCACCGCGTCATTCTTGTTGTAATTCCCCGCCTTGGCGGTCACCTGCCTGCCCTGGTTGGTCACCGTAACCGTATAGTCTCCCTGTCCGCTCAAAGCGTTGCTGCCGGACAGCTTGATACCGGAAACCGGGACGGCCCCGTTCCGCATGGTCACTCTCACCGTAGTCCCCTCCCGAACAAGCTGATAGGTATCGGGATCCACGGTCTGATCGTAGGCCACCCGGATCTCTCCGGCCCGTTCTTCTCCGCCAATGGGATTGCCCATGGTGTCATAGGCCTGCACCGTATACACAAAGGTCCTGTGATTGGCGGAACCGATCTGATCCGTAAAGGTGGTCTCCGCCGTAAAGCCAACAGGAACCCCATCCCGGCGAATTTCATAGCCCTGGAGGGTTCCGTCGGTCAGACTGCTCTCCAAAGTCAGGAGTACCTCTTTCTCTCCCCGGAGGACAGCACTGGCCCGGACAGTTCCCGCTCCGGCGGATTCCCCGCCAAGACGGTCCCGACGACTGTTGTCATCCAAATACCAGATGGCACGGGTCTCCTTCTCATAGTCTGCCAGCTTTCTCTGCGTGGAGGGGCTAAGCTGCATCCCCCACCGGGTAAAGAAGTCCGTCAGGTCCTTCTGTGCCACGAAGGAAGCGGTGAGTGCCACCTTGTCATCATAGCTGTCATCGGGGCCAAACCGGCTCCCCTCTTTCCACGCCTTGAAGAATCGATTGTAGAAGTCCATAGGACCATGGGCATCCCCTACTCCGCCGTCATAGGCCAGATGGAGCTGCCAATACATCCCCAGCTGGACAAAGACATCGTTGGAGGCACCCGGATTGCCCTGAGCCACCTTCTGGAAAATCTCCCCGTACTTTCCGCCGCTCTCCAGACGGGAAATTCCCAGATTGTTTTGTCCGTCAAAGGTCTGAACCATCAGAGCGTAAATGTTATTGGTAATCTCTGCCTTGCCCAGTTTGTCCATATTATGGCCGATCTCATGGGCAATGCCCCAGCCAAACAGGTTCCCCTGTCCCTGGGCCTCCACAGGATTTCCATTCACCAGCGCGCCGCAGGATCCATACTCTACCCCGATGTGGCTCCCTGCCGCATACATGAAGGCCCCGGCAAACATCTGCATATAGCGGATGTTCTGGCGGGAGGTCATATCATTCCGCTCCATGGTGTTGTCGATCCCCTGGGTGGTCTTGGCAATGTGCATAACCTGTTCCCAGGCTATCACATTTCTGTAAAGCGTTTCCACTTGATCCCCGGTTCCCCCACGGCCACAGTTCTCCAGCACCACAGTGGCCGGGAGAGACAGCAGGACCGAGGGCATGGAGATCTCCGTCACATTGAGGCAGTTGTCCTTCTCACTTCCGGCAGGAATGGTCTTGGCATAGGCGGAAAGCTCCTCTACATAGGCGGAGATTCGCTCTCTCCGTCCCTCCTCCTGGAGGCCGTACCAGTCATCCAGCTCCAAAACTGGGATCTTCACCGCCTGTCTGGTGTGAAGGGTAATACCTTGTCCGCCACTGCCGCTGTAAGTAATATAGAGACTTCCGCCCCGAGGCGCGGTCTGATTGCCGATTTCGGGGAGGGTCACCACATTCCGTCCGTTCTGGAGGGCGCCCAGGCTGGCCTGCCAGGCTCCCGCCTCAGCGTGATACTGAGTGGCCCACAGGGTCACAGTCTCTCCCTGAGGGATTCCCTGGGCATAGACAGCAATCTCCTGACCTGCTTCTCCTGCCACTCCCAGGGGCTGGAACTCACTGCCGCCCTGACCGTACTTCTCACTGTCTGCGGCACTGCTGCGGGAATCGATCCCCTCCAACACCGCTCCGGAGGATGCCCCTGTCAGCAGCTCCTCTGCCAGCTTCAGCTCGTCCTTCATGGTGTCAGGGTAGAAATAATACCCCTCGTTACCGGACAGCGCCGTTTTCAGCGCCTGGATCTGATCTTTGGTCACCCCTTCCGCCAGTTGGGTGTGGGCCTGATCCGCAAAGAGCTGTTCGATTTGTACATCCAAGGCCTTTGTCTCATCATACCGGAAGAAAATGACCTCGGACAGACCCACGGAACCGTAATTGGTCTGCTCAATGTCAATCGCAATCTTCACGATGTCTTTCGTGGCCGGGAAGGGCAGCACCAGGAAATATCCATCCTGGGCATTTCCCATCTTTCCGCGGATGGGGGTCTGATTGAGGCCGTCCATGGTCACAAGCTTGGTCCCGCTGCCGTTCAAATCGTCCCCACGGCACCAGACCGTCACCCCATAAAGGCGCATGGAGTCTTCATACCCATCCGCCCGTGGGACATAGACCACATGACTCATATCCACCGGCTGACGGAAGGTATAGATGATCTCCTTGCTCCGGCTGAAGCTGCCGTCTCCATAGGACTGGGAGGTCCAGTTGGTCCTATAGTCCCCATCCATCAAATAGTCGGTGGTAAAGGGCATGGTGGACTTAAAGGCACTGTAATTGCTGGGATCTCTCAAGGTGATGGAGGCAACCTGATCCCGCGGGACCCGGATCAGATCCTTGGGAAGCCCCGCCGGTTCCTTATACTCCACCGCCATCGGCGTACCCACCGCAGCCTTGGAGGGTTCGCTCCTGCCCACGGAGTTGGTGGCTGTCACATAGACATAGCAGGGCTGTCCGTTGGTCAGATTGGGGATGCTCACCTGGGTACCGGTTACCACCCCTCCCACCTTATGGCAGTCCTCCATATCGGTCTTTTCCTCATGGGCATAATAGACCTCATAGGCGGTGGCTGTCCTGCTCTTTTTCCAGCTCACATGGAGAACTCCGTCCCCGCTCTTCACCTGGACCATGTCAGGGGCATCCGGTGCCCTGGCCGGCTGAGGAGTGGCGGTCACCGGATCGGAGGGTTTTCCCTCCCAGCCTGTGCTGGTGGGAGTCACGGTAAACACATAGGACTCCAGATTTTTAAGACCGGACACCACCACAGTCGAGGTCCGGGTTTCGATCCTCTGAGGCTCTCCCCCCTTTTCCGGCCAGCAGAGAACCTGATAGCCCATCACATTGGGCAGTTCTCCCCACTTTAGGGTCACCTGTCCGTCCCCCTCTATGGCGTACACATTCTTGACCATATGATTGGGGGCTATCGGATTCTCCGGTACAATGTCCCGGAGGAAACGAATGGTGTCCACCACCACATACCCCCCGTGGGCCTGGGTCACAGATATGGTCACCTTTTTGACTGCCACACGGCTCCCCAAATCGATGGTCACCACTCTGTCGTGTCCCCCTCTGGGCGACATGGCAAAGACATCCGCGGGCAGGGTGTGGTCAATGGGGTACTCCTTCACCTCTCCCCCGCTGTCTGTCACAAATACGGTCCCCTTTTCAATGGAACCCATCCCTTCCGGGGTGACGATTTCAATGGATTCTAACTCCGGTGTCTCAGTCAGCGTAAAGGGAATTTCCAGCACATCTCCTCCCTTTGGCTCCAGCTTCACGGACACTCCATTGTCCAGAAACAGGTCCTCCGCTGTTCCACCGGTCAGATTCAGCTTGCCGGTAAGCTCAGTGGTATCCACTTCCGGGGCGATAAGCTCCGTCTGATAAAGCTCCGCCTCTCCTTTGGCATAGCACTGACGGCTCACATAGGCCAGATCCGTGATGTCGATCTTCCCGTCTCCATTCAGATCATAGCGCTCCACCTGGTCGGGCTCCTGTCTGCCCACCATCAGAGCCATAATCAGTCTGTCCGAGAGGTCCACCACATTGTCCCCGTTCACATCACCCAGACCAAAGGTCTCATCCCCTGTCCCCAGGACCACGGCCTGGGAATGGGTTTTCAGGGTGATGGGCTGGCGATAGGTCACATAGCCCTCCCCTCGGAACTCCAAGGTATACTCCCCCAGGGGCAGCTGGGAGACGGTCACATCCAGATAGCCGGGCCACTCACCGCCGCCCAGGTCTCCTCCCTCCCCATTGCGGGCAGAGTAGTCCACCTGTAAACCGCCGGTGCTTGTCCCGTCTCCCAAGGCCACCCTGCCCAGTACGGTCATTCCCTGTTTTAACTCCATCATGACCTTTCTGTTTGTCAGCTCGCTGCGCTTCTGTCCGTAATCCAGGCGCAGGGTAGCGCGGATACTGCCCTTGGAGTCGGATCCGGAAGGATTGTCCGGCCCATTGGCACCTGCTGCGGGCACCGCCAGTGTGAGGGCCATGGTGCCGGCGATGACACCGGATAACAGCCGATGATAGGTCCCCATTCTCATTCCTCCTTTTCTCTTTCTTACCGACAAAAGAGCTGCTTTCCCCTTGCAGACGGAAAACAGCTGCCATGATATCTGGGGCAGGACGGTTTCCTCCTTTCTTATCAGCATCGTCCGACCACGATCTTTCCAGCGGACAGATCCTGTTCCCATTTCCCTATCAAAAGTTTGTTCGGCTATATCATGATAGCATTGATTTCTCCCGGAATCAAGATGGGGAGGAAAATATAGGAATTCTTCCGCCCACAGGCTCTTCCAGAACCGCGGAAAAATTTTCTTCCTTTTTTGACAGGCTTGAGAAACTTGACGAAAAGATTGTGAGCGGGTAGAATAAAGGGTAATCATCAATTCAGTCAAAGGAGTGCGCCATGAAGTCCTTTCTTTCCCGCCTTCTCCCCTGCCTTCTCTTCCTGCTTTTTCTCTTCCCCTCCGCTTTGGCTGCCTCACCCAACGGAGATGTGTCCTTAGAGGTCTATCTCCAGCCGGAAAAGCAATACATCTCCACCCAGGCCTCCGTGGTCCTGCTGGAGCTGGACGGAACCCCCCTCCCCTCCGATGTTCCAGCCGTGGTGTGGCAGAGCCGGACTATGGTCCCCATCCGCCTCATCAGTGAACATCTGAACGCCTCGGTTTCCTGGATCCGTGAAACCAATCAGGTCATTATCCGTCATGGGTCCAATACCATTGTTCTGACCCTCGGCTCCTCCACCGCCATGGTCAATGGTCAGGCGCTCCCCCTGCCAGACGGCGTTCCTGCCACCATCATGCGCTATCAGGACATCAACCGGACCATGGTCCCACTGCGCTTTGTCTCCGAGCAGCTGGGAGGCGTGGTGGACTGGGACCAGGCGCTCTATACCGCCTCTATTCAGTCCACCCCCCCAAAAAACGGGATTCTGACTCATATTTTGACTGATACCGATGCCCAAACAATCCTCCTCTCTGCCAATATCACCCCCTCCTATGAGGTCCAGGACCTGGGAACCCGTGTGGCGGTGGATTTTCCGGGCATGGAGCTTGCCCCCGACTTTCCCGCCTCCGTTCCGATTGATAATGAGCTGATCTCCCAGATCCGTTACTCCCAGCACGACAGCTCCTTCTACCCCGCTCACAGCAGCTCCGTCCGGGTGGTCTTCGACTTGAAGGCAGGCAGCACACTGGAAAAGAATGTGAAGGTTCATCCCGTGGAAAAGGGCGTGGTGGTCTCCACCTTCCTCCCAGACCGGGAGGAGATTGAATACATCCCGGAAGTTCCTCTGGACCCGCCCAAAAAGACCGTTGTCATCGATGCCGGTCACGGCGGGTCCGCCCCCGGTGCCATCTATGAGGAGATCCCGGAAAAGGACATCAATCTGGCCGTGGCAAAAAAGCTGGAGATCCTGCTGAGAGACAAAAATTTTAATGTGGTCATGATCCGCACGGACGACACCTCCGTGGGTCTTTACCAGCGGGCAGATATCGCCAATGCCATCCACGCCGACCTCTTTGTCTCCCTCCACTCCAACGCCTCTTCCAACTCCAACGCCTACGGGATCTACACCTATCACCACCCCTCCAGTCAGGTGAGCACCCATCTGGCCTCCATCATCCAATCCGCCGTAATCCAGTCCACCGATGCCAAGGATCGGGGAATCATGAGCGCCAATTTCGTGGTTCTCAGAGAGACGAAAATGCCTGCGGTCCTGGTGGAAATGGGCTTTATGACCAACCACGAGGAGCTGATGCGTCTCATTGACAGCAGCTATCAGGACCGGTTGGCCGACGGTCTTGCCAATGGCATCGTCCGCTACTTTGGCGGGAAATAACCTTCCTCTCAAATGAAAACAGCCTTCTGTCTGATGAATGAGACAGAAGGCTGTTTTTTTCTCCTTCACAAATGGGTTTGAAGCCGTTTCCCGCCCCTCCCTCGGCCCGTTCGCCTGACCTGATACATTTGACAAGTAAGGCGCAGCTGCTCCGTCCGGGTCCAGGTCCTGGGATCGGAGGAGAACCGCAGATCCCAGGGGATAGAATAGGGTCCGTACCTCCTTTTTCTGATTCCCCGCAGGATCTGTTTGCACAGCCGGATATCCAAATCGGCCTCCTCATGGATATGAAAGATATGGGCCCATTGGGCATACGCCGTCATATAGTCCTCCATCAGCTCATCCCAGGAGGAATAGAGCCTCCGTATGGTTTGGGCAATGAGGGCATAGACCTGATCCATCGTGGGGCGGTCAATCATACGGCAAAGAAACAGGCTCCCTGTAATGCGCATAGCCCGGCACAGATCCCAGGCGGCATCCTCACCGCGCCTGACATCCTGCGCATGGTCGTGGACCAGTTCCTGAACGGTCTTCAGGCCCTCCCGGCTGTTGTGAATCTGCCACCGATTCCTCAGCCAGGCCTTGGTCCACAGAATGCGGAGCGGGGTCCTGTGCATTCCCCCCATAAGAGGCCAGCCCTCCAACGGCCATCGCCACGAAGACCAAAGGCCGTACACAGAAGCACACCACAGCTCTAAGTCATTGTGGGGCATCATCCCATCCCCGCGGTGCCGGATCAGAGCGGCGGCCCATCCCCATCGTACAAATACCACACGGGTCAGAGAAAACCAAAGGAATACGCCGATCCAGGCGCCTCGCCTGGTCAGCCAAACTCTATAGTCCTCCTCATCTCTGGGCTCCCCGCCCTCTCCCACCATATCGATGTAGTATTCAGTGACGGAATGTGAGGCGGACACCGGCTGCACCCTTTCACGCACCCAGTCCGGCAGTTCGGACCAGGGGCGCAGCCTTCCCACCGGAAGAATCGGGGGGTCCCCCGCCCTCCCCTTTGCTGCGGTTGGAGGCATTCTGACAATCACCCCCTCGCCGCCGGTCAGTATAACCTCCGCACAAACGCTGGTATGTCCCCGGAATTTGTACCGCTCTGCGGAAGAAGACGCCTTCCGCACCTGAGCCAGCCCCTCCTGATCCAGGACCAGGACAAAGGTCTCAAGCTCCTTCATCTCTTTCAGCGAGGAGACTCTTGGGATTTCTTCTGTTGGGGCAAAGCCCACCTCCCCCATATGTTCCGCCTCTGTGCCACGATACCGCTGATACAGGCTCCCTCCAAACAGACGGACCAGCAGAGACGAACTCAACATAGACAACAGAATGCTCAACAGAAGGAGACTGAAACATTTATGCCGAAATCCCATAGAATTTCTGGTCAGGCATCGATAAAGGGCCATGCTTCCAGACTCCCTTCCCGCTTTTCTACGCTTCTTCCATAGATGCTGGTTCCAGCACAACGACTCCATTTTACCATAGTGGTTTTGAAAAGGAAAGTTTTTTCCTCCTTTCCGGATTCCTTAAAAAACAGTCCCATTGCCTTCCGATCCGGTTGGCAATGGGACAGCTTTCCCTTCAAATTCCCCCGATGACGCTCAGCTTTTCTCCCACTTGCTTGAACACGGAAATTCCATCCTGTGTAAAGGAAATGGTATCCATATTTCGATACACTTCTTTCCCCGTAATTTCCAGCATGGACATGAGATACAGCTTTTCACAGGACTGCGACCACTCTTCTCTCGGCTTATAGAATTGCAGCTCCAAAAAGCCAAATTGATTGAGGCCTCTGGTTTCCACTGTGGGCGCCCCATCCTCCGCACGGGTATAGCAGACCAAAACCCAAAGCATGGATGGAAAGTGATCGGGATTTTCCAGCTCTCTTTCCGTAATGGCGGCATAGTGCTGATACATCCTTCGGCCCAGGAGAAGCTGAGCCATATTATAATAGACCCCGGCTGCCCCTTCCATGCCCAAAAGCACTCCGCAAACCCTGGTCACTGTGAGACAGGCCCTGCGTTTTCCTTCCAGTGTGACCCCCGCCCCAATCTGGGTCACCAGACAGAAGGATTGACTGTTCGCCAAGGCCGTCCGCTCCTCTTCCAATATGTAGCGGCTGAAGCCGAACAAAAGGGAGAGATCCCCCTCTTCCTTGGGGAAGGGGAAGTCCATGCAGGAACACATGACCTCCACACCCTGGATTTGGAGCATAAAATGCGTCGCTCCCTCACGGCTGTCATCGATTCCCTGAACGGAATCTGCCCCGAAGCGCTCTGTGAAAGCCCTTTCCATCTCCCCACGGTCCGGAATGGTTCGGTCCAACAGGACGGTCTGCATGGTATTGCTG
>JAHHSE010000004.1 GCA_020025395.1 Oscillospiraceae bacterium | reverse complement strand
TCAGACCGCAGCCCTTTGTCGAAAACCTCCGAAGGAGTTTTTCGACAGTCTCAAACGGAGTGTATCGGCATACGATACACTCCGTTTTCTATCTCCATACCAGCAGGAGGTTATTCATAAGCTCCGAAGAAGAGCTTCATGTCCTCCTCCACGGTGCCGATTCCGGCGATGCCGAAGTTCTCTGCCAGGAGTTTTGCCACATTGGGGCTGAGGAAAGCGGGAAGGGTAGGCCCCAGATGGATGTTCTTGACGCCCAGGTAGAGGAGGGACAGAAGGACGATAACCGCCTTCTGCTCATACCAGGCGATATTATAGACGATGGGAAGCTCGTTGATATCCTCCAGTCCAAAGACCTCCTTCAGCTTCAGGGCAATGACCGCCAGAGAATAGGAGTCGTTGCACTGTCCGGCATCCAGCACCCGTGGAATGCCGCCGATGTCCCCCAAATCCAGCTTGTTGTACTTGTATTTGGCACAGCCTGCGGTGAGGATGACGGTGTCCTTGGGGAGGGCTTTGGCAAACTCGGTATAGTAGTTTCGGCTCTTGGCTCGGCCGTCACAGCCCGCCATTACCACGAATTTTCGAATGGCTCCGCTCTTGACGGCCTCCACCACCTGATCGGCCAGGGCCAGTACCTGGGCGTGGGCAAATCCGCCCAGGATTTCCCCGGTCTCAATCTCCTCCGGGGGAGGGCATTTTTTCGCCTGACGGATCAGGGCGGAGAAGTCCTTTTCCTCCCCGATTCCGCCGGGGATGTGAGGACAGCCGGGAAAGCCCGCGGCTCCCGTGGTGTAGAGACGGTCCTTATAGCTGTCCCTGGGGGTGACAATGCAGTTGGTGGTCATCAGAATGGGGCCGCGGAAGGAGGCGAACTCCTCCTGCTGCCTCCACCAGGCGTTGCCATAGTTTCCAACAAAGTTGGGATACTGCTTGAACTTGGGATAATAGTGGGCGGGGAGCATTTCGGAATGGGTATATACATCCACGCCGGTCCCCTGGGTCTGCTCCAGCAGAAGCTCCAGATCCCGGAGATCGTGACCGGAAACCAGAATGCCGGGGTTCTTTCCCACGCCGAGTCGGACTCTGGTAAGCTCAGGATGGCCATAGCGCTCCGTATTGGCCCGGTCCAGAAGGGCCATTCCGCTGACCCCGTACTTTCCGGTCTCCATGGTCAGGGCCACCAGTTCCTCCGCTGTCCTGTCGTCCTCCAGAGTGGCGGCCAAGGCCCGCTGGAGGAAAGCGTCCACCTCCTCGTCCTCCTTGCCCAGAGCGTTGGCGTGTCTGATGTAGGCGGACAGCCCCTTCAAGCCATAGGTAATCAGCTCACGGAGGGAACGGATGTCCTCGTTTTCCGTGGACAGGACGCCGACCTGAAGGGCCTTCTCCGAAAACTGCTCCCGCGCCCCGGTCCAGCGGGCGGCCTGAGGAAGGGACTGGGGCGCTGTCACCTGAGACAGAAGAAGCGCCTTCTCCTCCAGAGTGGAGCAGATCTGGTCCTCAATGGCCTCCCGGTCAAAATTGGCGTTGGTAATGGTGAGAAACAGATTGAGAGTGATGAGAGGGTTGACGGAAGCGGGCACGGGCTTTCCCTCTTTGCGGAGGGCGGTGGTCACGGCGGCGAGTCCCTTGGTCACATAGACCAGAAGATCCTGCATGGCCGCCACATCGGGCTTTTTGCCGCAGACACCCACCTGGGTGCATCCGGAGCATCCGGCGGTCTCCTGACATTGATAACAAAACATTGCTTGATTCATAACACATTCCTCCTATCTTTCTGTCCAAGGCAGAACACAATGAGAAATCCTTGACCATCGGAGGAGAGTGTACTATACTTTGAACGATATGTATGTTGTTATAACAACGGAGAAAGGGGAAATATGAATATTCAATTTTTGACAAAGACCCCGCTCTTCCGAGGGAGCAGCCTGGAGGAGATCGAGGGGATGCTGAATTGCCTGGGGGCGAGACAGAGGCGGTTTGAAAAGGGAGAGCGGATCTGCCGGGTGGGGGATTCGGTGACGGAGCTGGGGGTGATCCTCTCCGGCCGGGTGATCATCGAAAGTGATGACATCTGGGGGAATACCACGGTTTTGGACAGTGTGGGACCGGGTCAGAGCTTTGGGGAGACCTATGCCTGCACACCGGGGGAGCCGATGATGGTCCAGGTGGTGGCGGCAGAGGGGTCGGAGATCCTGTTTCTGGACATCGGACGGGTACTGGGGATCTGTTCCAACAGCTGCGGACATCACAGCAAGCTGATTCGCAATCTGCTGGCCCTCACCGCCCAAAAAAACCTGAATCTCTCCCGCAAGATCTTCCATACCTCCTCCAAAACCATTCGCGGAAGGCTCCTCTCCTATCTGTCCGATCAGGCGGTCCGCAGCGGGAGCAATCGGTTTGCCATCCCATTCAACCGCCAGCAGCTGGCGGATTATTTGAATGTGGAGCGGAGCGCCCTCTCCAATGAGCTGAGCAAAATGAAGAAGGAGGGGCTTTTGAAGCTGGATCGAAATCAGTTTGAGCTGCTGATGGATGGAGCGTAAAAATGTTGTTATAACAACAGACAGGAATTGACGGACAGGATATACTAAGAGGCACAAGAAAGACCGAAAGGGGAGATATTCATGATTCGGAGAATCATTCAGATTGATGAGGAAAAATGCAATGGCTGCGGGGCCTGTGCCCAAGCCTGTCATGAGGGTGCCATTGGAATGGCGGGGGGAAAGGCAAAGCTGCTGCGGGATGACTATTGCGATGGGCTGGGGGACTGTCTCCCCGCCTGTCCCACAAACGCCATCACCTTTGTGGAGCGTGAGGCGGCAGACTATGATGAAAAGGCGGTTAAGGAGCATATGGAGAAGAGGAAGGGGGAGAGTGCCACGCCCCATGGAGGATGTCCCGGACATCAGATGCACCAGTTCCACCGAACAGGGGGAGAGTCGCAGGCCCCTCAGATGCCCATGCAGTCACAGCTGGGTCAGTGGCCCTGTCAAATCAAGCTGGTTCCGGTGAACGCCCCTTATTTTGCGGGGGCCAAGCTCCTGATTGCCGCGGACTGCACTGCCTTTGCCTATGCCAATTTCCACAATGCGTTTATGAAGGGAAAGATCACCCTGGTGGGATGTCCCAAGCTGGACGGTGTGGATTACAGCGAGAAGCTCACCCAGATCATTCAAACCAATGACATTCAAAGCGTGACCATCCTGCGGATGGAGGTACCCTGCTGCGGAGGGCTGGAATATGCCGCAAAAAAGGCCATTCAGGACAGCGGAAAATTCCTCCCCTGGCAGGTGGTAACCATCTCCGTTCGGGGCGAGATTCTGGATTAAAAAAACGCTGATTGTGTGGAAAAATCAAAAAAACAGGCGTCTGCGAAAGGATTCGCAGACGCCTGTTTTTTCGGAAATTTGACAGACGATCATTCTTCGACAGAAAGCCCCAGACGCTCCGCAATCTCCTCAGGCTTGAGGCCGGCCTTTTGGGCCTGCTTCATGAGATTTTGAATTTTCTGCTTCTTGGATTTTCTGGGCTTCCGGGGAGCCTTGGGGGAGAGAATGGCCGCCTTCTGCTTTTCCAGAACCGTGATTTTTCCCTGAATTTTTTCAATCTTTTCATCAAAAACGGATATGGCTGCCTGCTTTTTTTCCTCAATGGATTGGATACTCTTTTCCAATTCCTCTTTTTTCATATCCAGCGCAAAAACGCGCTCTTCCGCAGTGCGCCGTACACGCTTTTTTTCGGTTTCTGCCATTTGTGATCACACTCCTTTTAAACTTCTCATAGAATATCATAATGAAAATAAAAATTCAACTATTTTTATCCGTATCTTTCTTATTTTTTCATTTATGCCGATGAAAACATCTTATTTTCTATGAGCGAAAATCGGATAAAAAGGAAATGGAGCAGACACAAGCGACTATGCTCTTATGGGTGGTTAGAGGAAAATCAGTGGTTTTGGAGGCTCTGAATCTCGGATGGATACAGAGCGGAAAAGACGGATTGTACGGCGGAAAGGGTTTCCTCCACATCGGAATCGGTATGGGCGGCGGAGAGGAACATGGCCTCAAACTGTGCGGGGGCCAGATAGATGCCCCGCTCCAGCATTCCGCTGAAATAGGCGGCATACTTTGTTAAGTCGCTTCGGCTGGCCCCTTCAAAGGTGTCCACCCGATCCGGGGTAAAGAAGGGGGCGACCAGACTGCCCACCTGGTTGATTTGGACCCCGATGCCTGTGGAATCCGCCATTTGACGCATTCCGGAGGCCAATTTGTCCGCCCGGGCGGAGATGACGGCATAGACATCGGGATGCTCCTCCAGATATTGGAGCTGAGCCAGTCCTGCCGCCATGGCCACCGGGTTCCCGGCCAGGGTGCCCGCCTGATACACCGGGCCGCAGGGAGCCACCTGTTCCATCAGGGCACGGCTGCCGCAATAGGCGCCCACAGGCATCCCGCCGCCGATGATCTTCCCGAAGGCAACCAGATCGGCCCTGACCCCAAAGTATTCCTGAGCCCCGCCCCTGGCGAGACGGAAGCCGGTAATGACCTCATCAAAGAGGAGGAGGGCTCCCTCCTTGTCGCAAAGGGTCCGAAGGCCCTCCAAAAATCCGGGCTGAGGCCCCACAACCCCCATGTTTGCCGCTACCGGCTCCACAATAACACAGGCGATCTCACCGGGGAATTCCTCAAACAGCTCTCTGACACTGTCCAGGTCATTATACCGGGCGGTGAGGGTGTCCTTGGCGGTGCCGGAGGGGACACCGGCGGAGCTGGGACAGCCTCCGGCCATGGCGGAGGAGCCGGCCTTGACCAGCATACAGTCGCTGTGACCATGATAGCAGCCCTCGAATTTTATGATCTTCTCCCGTCCGGTGGCCCCTCTCGCCAGACGAAGGGCGGACATGACCGCCTCCGTGCCTGAGTTGACCATACGGACCATTTCGATGTTCGGGACCATCCGAACCATCCGCTCGGCAATCTCCACCTCTCTCCAGGTGGGGGCGCCGAAGGAGAGGCCGTCTGCCGCCGCCCGCTCCACCGCCTCCCGGATCACAGGGTGGTTGTGGCCCAGGATCATGGGACCCCAGGAGCAGACATAATCGATGTATTTTCTGCCATCGGCATCCCAGATATAGGCTCCGTCCGCCTTGGCGATGAAGCGGGGGGTGAGTCCCACCGCCCGATAGGCCCGGACAGGGCTGTTGACCCCGCCGGGAAGGACCCGCCTGGCCCGCTCAAACCATGCGAAAGAACGCTCCATCATCCGATCTCTCCTTTGCGAATGGCTGCCGCCAGTTCTTTTGCGTAGTAGGTGATCAGGATGCTGGCCCCCGCCCGGAAGACGGAGAGGGCGGATTCGCACATGATCCGATGCTCATCCACAAAACCGGCCTGGGCGGCGGCCTTTATCATGGCGTACTCCCCGGAGACCGAGTAGGCCGCCATGGGGAGGTCAAAGGCGTCCGAGCATTCCCGGATCACATCCAGATAGGAGAGGGCGGGCTTGACCATGAGGATGTCGGCCCCCTCCTCCGCATCCAGAGCGCACTCTTTAAGGGCCTCTCTCCGGTTATGAGGGTCCATCTGATAGCCGCTCCGATCCCCGAAGGAGGGGGCGGAATCGGCGGCACAGCGGAAGGGGCCGTAAAAGGCGGAGGCGTATTTGGCGGAATAGGCCATAATGGGCAGGTCGGCAAACCCGTTTTCATCCAGGGTCCGGCGAATGGCCCCGATCCGTCCGTCCATCATGTCGGAGGGGGCCACCATGTCAGCCCCTGCCTGGGCGTGGGAGAGGGCGGTCTTCGCCAGCAGCTCCAGAGTCTTGTCGTTGTCCACATGATGGCCGCACAGGGCGCCGCAGTGCCCATGGTCGGTGTATTCACACATACATACATCGGTGACAACATAGAAGCTGGGGAATTTGGCCTTGATGGCCCGGATGGCTTTCTGGATGACCCCGTCAGGGTCCCAGGCCGAGGAGCCGAGAGGGTCCTTATGGGCGGGGATGCCAAAGAGGATGCACCTGGTGACATCGGCGGCCAGACACTCCTCCACCGCCTCCGTCACACAGTCCAGACCATATTGGTACTGTCCGGGGAGGGAGGAGATGGGCCGTTTGCCGGACAGGGTCTCCTCGACGAAGATGGGATAGATCAGACTGTCGGCGGAGAGTCTGGTCTCCCGGCACATCCGTCGGATGGCGTCTCCCTCCCGGAGACGGCGGGGTCTATGTACGAGTTCCATATTCTTCTCCTTCCATAATCCGTTGAATCAGGGCGTCGATGGTGGCCTCTCGGGCAGTGATGACAGAGAAGCCGTGGGCCTTTGCTTCGGCCGCTGTCTGCGCGCCGATGCAGGCAGCCAGAATGTGGGAGTGCTCCATCTCCCCCAGAGCCTTGACAAAGCCCCGGACAGTGGAGGCGCTGGTAAAGGTGACAACGGGTCTTTCCCCCTTCAGGAAGGTGCGGACCGCCTCCGGGTTGGGGCAGGTATACCGGGTCTCATAACAGCGGATATCCTCATAGGAGAGCTGACAGCGGTCCAGGGCCTGGGTGAGGGCGGGGGAGCCCCACTGGGCACGGAGGATCAGGAGCCTTCCGGTGGGTCCGGCCTCACAGAGGGCCTCCCCAAGATGGGCGCCGTCATAGACCGGGGGGATCAGGTCGGCCTTGAGGCCATGCTTTTTCAGCTCCCTGGCGGTTCCGGGGCCGATGGCGGCCAGCCGGATGGGACCCAGAGCCCGGACATCCCGTCCGGTCTCTTCCAGGAAATGCATCAGGGCGGAGACCCCGGCAGGACTGGTAAAGACCAGCCACTGATAGGTGTGAATTTGGGAGACGGCCCGGTCCATCTCCGGGCAGGGGGTATAGGGGACGGTTTCGATGCAGGGAAACTCCTTTACATCGGCGCCCAGGGCACGGAGCCGGCTGGAGAGGGTTCCGGCCCGCTCCCTGGGTCTCGTCACCAGGATCTGCTTTCCCTTGAGGGGAAGGCTGTCAAACCAGTCAAAGCGGGGGGAGAGGGAGCAGACCTTGCCCACAATGATGATGGAGGGGCTTTGGAGCGTTTCCTCCCGGGCAGTTTGAGGCAGGGTGGAAAGGGTGGCCAGGATGGGCCGCTGGGCGGGGGTGGTTCCGCGCTCTACCACGGCGGCGGGCATATCCGGATCCATGCCGGCCTGGAGAAGCCCCTCACAGATGTTGTTCAGGGCGCTGACCCCCATGAGGAAGACCAGAGTTCCGCCGGTTTTGACCAGAGGAGCGAAGGGGATGTCCAGCGGTTTGCCCGCCTGCTGATGTCCGGTGATGATGTGCAGGGAGGAGCAGAAGTCCCGGTGAGTGACCGGAATGCCTCCATAGGCCGGAACGGCAATGGCGGAGGTGATGCCAGGGACCTCCTGGAAGGGGACCTTGTGCTGGGTGAGAGGCTGCAACTCCTCCCCGCCCCGCCCGAACAGGAGGGGATCCCCTCCCTTGAGACGGACGACCCGCTTTCCGGAGAGGGCCTTGTCCAACAGGATCTGATTGATCTGCTCCTGGGGGACGGGATGGTTGGAGGAGGCCTTTCCCACATTAATCCGCTCCGCGCCCTCCGGGATCAGGTCCAGAATCTCCGGGCTTACCAGACGGTCATAGACCACCACCTCTGCCGATTCGATGGCCTGCTTTCCCTTGAGGGTCAAAAGGCCGGGGTCGCCGGGTCCGGCACCCACTAAGATCACTTGTCCGATGTTCAATGGTATTTCCTCCTCATTTCCTGTGCCAGGGTCATACCCAGGGTGTCCCCTTGGGTCCTGGCCCCGGAGATGGTTTCAAAGTACAGGCTCTGCTGCTGGGTGACATACATCCCCTTTAAGGTCAAGGTGTCCCCTGACAGGGTGGCGTAGGCCGCCACGGGGGAGGAGCAGCCTCCGTCCAGGGTGCGGATAAAGGCCCGCTCCGCCAGAATGCAGTCCCGGCTGTCCGGGTCCGAGAACCGGGAGAGGCAGGAGACATCCGTATGGGCGTTGGCCTGGACCGCCAAAATGGCCTGGCCGGCTGCCGGAAGAAGTTCCTCCGTGGAGAAGAATCGGCTGATCCGGTCTTCCAGACCCAGGCGGATCAGGCCCGCTCCCGCCAGGACAAGGGCGGAAAACTCCCCCCGGTCCAGCTTTTCCAGCCGGGTCAGGACATTGCCCCGAATAGGGAGGACCTGCGCCTGAGGGAAGAGGGTGCGAAGCTGCAGTTGACGGCGCAGGGAGGAGCAGCCGATGGGCTTGGAGAGGTCCAAATCCTCCACCCCCTTGGGCAGGACCAGCACATCCCGGGGGTCCTCCCGTTTGGAAAAGGCCACCAGAGGGAGGGCGGGGTCGATCTCCATAGGAAGGTCTTTGCTGCTGTGAACGGTGAGATCCACCCGCCCCTCCAGGAGGGCGGCGTCCAGCTCCTTCACGAAGAGGCCCTTTCCTCCAATCTGGTCCAGGGTACGGTCCAGAATTCTGTCCCCGGTGGTTTTCATGGTGACAAGCTCCACAGAGAGGGCCGGGTCATAGGCCCGAATGGCATCCATCACCATCTCGGCCTGGATGACGGCAAGCCGGCTCTCCCGGCTTCCGACACGAATTTGATTCATTCCATCTCCTCCAATAGCGTACGAATCGCCCGGGCGGCCCGGGCGGTTTTATGGTGGTCCGCCCCCTGGGAGACCACGCCGGAGACCAGACCGCTCCCCACACAGATGGCGGGGAAAAAGAAGGAGCTCTCCTCCCGGCAGTCCGCCACGCTGACGAAAATGCCCTCCTGGGCGGCATCCAGTCCGATTTGTCGATTGACCGTCCTGTTATCGGTGGCTGCCACCGCCAGAAAGGCACCGGCGAGGTCGCCCCGGGCATAGGGACGGCAGATCCACTCCACCCCCTGGGGCACCTTTTGACATTCCGGGGAGATCATGGTCACCCGTGCCCCAAAGCGGAGGAGGACATGGATTCGGCGCAGGGCGATGGTCCCACCCCCCGCCACAACGGCCTTTCGGCCGCGAAGATCCAGAAAAAGGGGGAAGCGATATTCTTCCAAATCCATGGGGGACCTCCTTTATGAGACCACGGGACGGCCAGTGGTATGGGCCCGGATCTTGCTTTCACATCGGGTAAGGCTGTCTGCCGTGACCCGTTCCGCCAGCCCCCCCATGAGCAGATCCACGGTCTTGCCCACAGAGAGCTCGATGAGTTCGGAGCTGTCCAGATCCTCCTCCAGCTCCCGGACGGTGAGGAGCCGGTCCACAATGGCCTGTTTCAGGCTGTCCATAGAGGTGAGGCAGGATTTATAGTTGAGCCAGCGGTGAAAATCCTCCAGATGGGCGGAGAGGATTGCCTCCACCTGGGCGGGGACCGCATGGTCCGCCACCCCATCCCCCAGGTCGTCCACATTAAACAGGCGGATGCCCGGAAGCGCGCCGACCTCCGGCTGGATGTCTCTGGGGATGGACAGATCCACCAGAACGGAAGGGGGAGACTGGAGGGCGGTGAGCTGGTGGACGGCAATGGTATAGTGAGGGCTGGTGGTGGCGGAGAGGAGAAGATCCAGCCCGTCCATATGGGCAAAGCGGTCCTCATAGGGAATGACCCCGCAGCCTGGCGGAACGATGGTCTCCCCGTGGCGATAGGTGCGCAGGGTAATGGAGACCTGGCAGCCGGCCTGCCGGAGCAGGGAGGCGGCCAGCCGTCCCATCTCCCCGTTGCCGATGACCATGGCCCGCTTTCCGGTGAGAGGACCCAGCTGCTGACAGAGAAGTCGGACCGCCATGCTGGCGGCGGAGGTGGGAACGGCGGTGAGCCGGACCTGTGTGCGGACCTCCTTTCCGGCGGCGATGGCGGAGCGGAAGAGAGTCTCTAAAACAGAGCTGGAGGCTCCCGCCTCCCTGGAGAGGGAGATGGCCTCCTTGACCTGGGAGATGATCTGATCCTCCCCCCAGATTCGGGAGCGGAGACCGGCGGCCACCTCCATCAGATGACAGACCGCCTCATCCCCTGTGCGGGTCACGAAGGCGGTTTGATAGGGCGCGTATTCTGCCTGAGCCGCCTGACAGAGAAGCTGACCGGGGTTTACCGGCTGGGAGGCAGAGACATAAAGCTCGGTACGGTTGCAGGTGGAGATCAGGACACAGCCTGAAATCCGGGGGCAGGCCCGGATTTTCCGAACCATCTCCATGGTCTGGGTCCGGGTGAAGGAGAGATGCTCTCTGAGAGAGATAGGGGCCTGACTGTGGTCCAGACCGGACATGAGGATATTCACAGATCTTCACGCTCCTTGACCACTACCACGGAAAAATAGCCGCTGCCTTCGGTCAGCGCTCCAAATTGGGGCCAGATCCGCTCATTTTCCATGCCGCAATTTTCCACCATGGAGGCCCGGTCCAGCTGGCCTGCGGTGCGGAGCTGCTCCTGCAGGGAGAGGATTCCGCTGCCCGCCTTCATAAAGACCTTGTTGGCGCAGATATCCATGGAATCCGCCAGATCGCAGCTGGCGGGGACAATGAGGAGCCGCTGCCTGTTTTCACAAAGGGAGGTCCCCAGCCGGGCGGCAACGGCACAGAAGGAGGGCACGCCGGGGACCAGTTCCGCCTCATACCCTCTGGAGACGACTTTTTTATGGACATATATGTAGGTGGAGTAGATGGTGGGGTCTCCCAGGGTGATAAAGGATACGGTTTTTCCGACGTCCAGCAGAGCGCAGATGGTGTTGGCAATTTCCTCATACCCCTGGTCCAGCAGGACCCGATCCCGGATCATGGGGGTGGGACAGGAGAGAAGCTCCTTGTCCTCCACAAAGGCCTTCACGATTTGAAGGGCGGTCTTCTCCCCGGAGCCCTTGTCCGGGACTGCCACAATGTCCGCCTCCCGCAAGAGGCGGACGGCCTTTAAAGTAAGCAGCTCCGGATCACCGGGTCCAACACCCAGCCCGTACAATTTTCCTTTTTTCATGTTCATGCTCCCGTCTTATGATTTGAGGCGGCACCCCAGGCAGGCCAAAAGAGGGGAAAACGGCTGCGACAGAGTATCTGTCGCAGCCGTTTTCTGCGTCCCATACAATCACCTGCTTCCAAAGGAAACAGAAGATCGATCCCATTAAGCAGGTCTCCTGACTCGTGTATCCACAGCATACACACAGCCTTCTCGGGGCAAAGCCCCAATGGCCGACCGTTGTCCTGCGTGCAGCCTCCTCACTTACAGTGGCGGTACCGTTCCGGATTCCAACCGGATTCCCTATTCTCCGCCCCTCAAAGGATGGGCGGCACTTAAATATTCAGCTGGATAAATTATAGCAACGGACCAATATCTTGTCAACCGATTTGGGGGGGCAATCCATGAGAACAGGGCAGTTTATCCAAAATTCGGAACGGGGAGGGGAACGATGGAGGAGGGGCGAATCCCCGCTCGACTTTTTCCCCTGTTTATGGTACACTGAAAAAAGAAATGGCGGGGCTGCCTTCCTGTTTTCCGGATGGGAATGGAGAAAGGCGGACTTCTTGTCTGCGCCCCGGCATCGGATGAAAAAAAGGAGTTGATTGTATGAAAATACCCACGATTCGCAAAGCCCTGGCCGCCGCTCTGGCTGCCGCCATGCTGATCGGTCTGGTGCCGGCCGCTCTGGCTGCCGACGGAAAGACCCATATCACCATCATTGGGACCTCGGATATCCACGGAAATGTCTGGGGATATTCCTATGAGGATATGAAGGAGAGCGACAAGGACGGTCTGGCCCGGATCTCCACCTATGTGGAGCAGGTTCGGAAGGAAAATCCCAACACCATCCTGGTGGATGCGGGAGACACCATCCAGGGCACCATCATGACAGATGACATCTATGCCAAGGACCCGGCAGACCATCCCATGGTGGCCGCCTTCAACCATATGAAATATGATGCCTGGGTGCTGGGAAATCATGAGTTCAACTTCGGTGTGGACACCCTTCAAAAGGTCCTGAAACAGGCCGAGATGCCCGTTCTGGCCGCCAACATCAAAACGGCGGACGGCAGCTATATGCCCAATACCGCGGGCTACACCATTGTGGAGCGGGGCGGGATTAAGGTCGCCATCATCGGTGTGACTACCCCCAACATTCCCCGGTGGGACGGAACCAAGCAGGGGGTCTCCGAGCTGACCTTTGAACCGATGGCGGATGCGGTGGCTGCCTGCATTGAGGAGATTGGCGATCAGGCGGATGTCATTATGGTCTCCACCCACGCCGGACTGGAACGGGAGTATTCCACCGACGGTTCGGACGCGGCCCAGTCCATTTTGGACAAGTGCCCGGAGGTGGACCTGCTCCAGCTGGGCCACACCCATACCACTTACATTAACAATGACACCATTCCCATCGGTGAGGCCAGAAACAACGCCGCAGAGGTGGTCCGGTTCGACCTGACCCTGGACAGCAACAAGGAGATTATCTCCGCCAAGGCGGAGACCATCCCCATGGAGGGGATTGAGCCTGATCAGGGCCTGCGGGAGGTGCCCGCAATCAAGGCGTCTCAGGAAAAGACCATCTCCTTTATTCAGGACAATGTGCTGGGGCACGCCTCTGCCGACTTCCAGCCCGCGGATGAGATTCGGGGAATCCCCGCCGGCCGCCTGGAGGACACCGCGGTGATCGACCTGATCGGTACGGTGCAGTTGGAAAATTCCGGGGCTGATGTGACCGCTGTGGCCCTCTTCAAAAACACCAGTGACCTGAAGAAGGGGGATTTGAACTACGGAAACCTCTTCGACATCTATAAATTTCCCAATGTCCTCTATACCACCAAGGTTACCGGAGCCGAGATGAAGGCCTATATGGAATGGGCCGCCGCCTGCTGGAATCAGTGGGAGGAGGGTGATATCAATCTCTCCTTCAACCCGGATAAGCCCGGCTATCTCCACGACCACTTCATCGGACTCAACTATGAGGTCAACCTGTCCAAGCCTGCGGGGCAGCGGGTGGAGAATGTGACCTTCCAGGGGAAGCCTCTGACGGACGATCAGGTTCTGACCCTCTGCGTAAATGACTACCGCTTCACCGGCCTGAAGAACGACGGGATTATTTCCGGGGAAAAGGAGTGGGAATCCTCTGCCTCCGTCCGGGATATGCTGGTGGACTACCTGGCAAGGCATGACCCCCTGGACCCCGTTGTGGATCAGAACTGGAAGATCACCGGGGTGGACCTGAAGAAGGAGGACCCCCGCCGTCAGGAGCTGATAGATCTCATTAACGAGGGTAAGCTGGATGTCCCCTATTCCGAGAGCTATCAACTGAAGGACTATGACGCTTTGATTGCCCGGGCCGCCGCCCCCCGCACCACCGTGGACGGAAAGTCCGTCCAAGTTGCCACCGCCTCCGACGAGGGAGGGACGGTCTATTATCGTCTTCGGGACCTGGCCATTGCCCTGAATCAGACCGACAGCCAGTTCGATGTGATTTGGAAGGACGGGGTGGTGGTCACCACCGGAAGCCCCTACGCCGAGGAGGCTCTCCCCATGCCGGAGAGCAACCAGAAGGGAGCGGCCGGATCCATGAGCATGACGGTGGATGGAACTGTGGTCAAACAGTCCGCCGTGTGCGTGAATGGAAACTACTATCTGTCTCACACCGGGCTTTCCGACCTGGGTATCACAGCCACCCTTCAGGATGGGGTGCTGGTCATTACCACAAAATAAGGAAAGGTTCCCCAAGCGGGGCGCGCCAATTGGCGCGCCCCGCTTGTTTCTTTTTCCCGCAAAGACCTGCGGCACCGGGAGAAAGAGAGACTCTCCCAAAAGGAATCCCCCCTGTCCTGAAAAGATGCTTGACAATCCGCCCTTCATCCGCTAAAATTATATCAAATTATTTACCTAAAATAATTTAGATAAAAAATTGGAAGGAGAAAACAACATGGAATTTGAGAAGGTTCGGAATGTCATTATGGAGACCCTGGGCTGTGACGAGGAGCAGGTCACTTTGGAGGCCAAGCTGGAAGCGGATCTGGGTGCGGACTCTCTGGCCTATGTGGAGCTGGTTATGGCGCTGGGGGAGGCCACCGGAGTCAGCATCAGCGATGAGGCGATGCCCAACATCAAAACGGTGGGCGACATCATGGACTATCTCAACGCGCATAGGGCATGAGAGAGGTCCGCTGGGGAAGGGCATCCCATCGGGCAGGATTTTGAAGGAGAAAGGCAGAGCGCATGACAATTCAGGAGATTTATGATTTGATGGACCGCTTTGAGGCCAGCAGCCTTCACACCATGAAGGTGACCATGGGGGAGGCTTCCCTTGTGCTGGAAAAGGGCGGTCCGGCCCCCTCCGGGGCAGGTGTCTCCTCCCCCGAAGCCCCCGTTCAGCAGGAGCGGAGGGAGACACTGGAGATTCTGGCACCTCTGGTAGGGACCTATTACGCCGCGGCCCACCCGGACGAAGCCCCCTTTGTCCGGGTGGGGGACCATGTCACCAAAGGCCAGACAGTCTGTCTCATTGAGGCGATGAAAATGATCAGTGAGATCCCGGCTCCCTGTGACGGGATCATCACCCATATTCTGAAAGCAAACGGCGCTCTGGTGGGCTTCCATGAGCCGCTCTTTCAATATACGCCATGCTGAAGCGAGTTTTGATTGCCAATCGGGGGGAGATCGCCCTGCGGATTTTCCGTGCCTGCCGGGAGTGCGGCATGGAGACCGTGGCGGTCTATTCAGAGGCGGACAGTGAGGCCCTTCATGTGCAGCTGGCCACCCGGTCCGTCTGTATCGGTCCGGCCCCTGCCGGGGAGAGCTACTTAAATCAGGAGGCTGTGCTGGAGGTGGCCCTCTCCACCGGCTGCGACGGGATTCATCCGGGGTATGGCTTTCTCTCCGAGAACGCCGATTTTGCGGATGCCTGCAAAAAAGCGGGACTCACCTTCATCGGCCCCTCCGGGGAGACCATTCGGATGGCGGGCTCCAAGTCCTCCGCCCGGAAACGGATGCGGGAGGCGGGGGTCCCGGTGCCCCCCGGCGCTGACGGGACACTCTCCTCGGAGGCCATGGCCCTGGAGGTGGCGGAACGGGTGGGCTATCCGGTTTTGCTCAAGGCCTCTGCCGGAGGGGGCGGCCGGGGGATCCGCCGCTGTGACGGACCGGAGCAGCTTCCCTCCGCCTATGCCCAGGCCAGGGCGGAGGCCAAGGCCTGCTTTGGAAACGAGGAGCTGTATTTGGAAAAGCTGGTCCTCCGGCCCCGTCACATCGAAGTCCAGGTGCTGGCGGATCGGCACGGAAACGTGATCCATCTGGGGGATCGGGACTGTTCGATTCAGCGCAGAAACCAGAAACTCATTGAGGAGGCGCCCGCCTGGGGCCTGTCCCCGGCGCTGCGGGAAAAAATGGGGGCGGCGGCGGTCCGGGCGGCGCGGGCCGTGGGTTATGAGAACGCCGGGACGGTGGAATTTCTTCTGGATCAGGATGGGGAACAATTCTATTTTATGGAGATGAATACCCGGATCCAGGTGGAGCATGGAATCACCGAGCTGGTCACCGGGGTGGATCTGGTGCGGGAGCAGCTTCGGATCGCCTCCGGGCTGCCCCTCTCCCTCACCCAGAAGGAGGTCACCCTATCCGGCTGCGCCATGGAGTGCCGGATCAATGCGGAAAATCCGCAGGAGAACTTTCGTCCCGATCCGGGGGTGGTGACCTTCCTCCATTTCCCCGGAGGGAACGGGGTCCGGGTGGACTCCTGCCTCTATCAGGGGTGGGAGCTGTCCCCCTATTACGATTCTCTGGCGGCAAAGCTTCTGGTCCACGGCCATACCCGGCTGGATGCCGTCAAGAAAATGCGTCGGAGCCTGGAGGAATTCACCCTGGAGGGATTTCAGACCAATGGGGAGCTTTCCTACCAGATTCTTTATCACCCCGACTTCGTCCGAGGGTGCTGCACCACCGCCTTTTTGGAGGAGAATCTGCCCGCTCTGCTGGATTTTAACCGAAGACTGCGGGAGAAAGAGGAGAGCGAATGAACCATATTTTCCAAAAACGCCGGGCCCGTCTGCTGGCCATGAAGGCTCTGCGGGGAAATTATCTGGCTCCGGACCAGAGGGCCGTCTGCCCGGAATGCGGAAAGGAAAGCCCTCGGAAAGAGGTTTCCCACCGTGGCTGTGTCTGCCCTCAATGCGGATATCACTGGCCCATCGGGGCCTATCACCGCCTCAGTATGCTCTTGGATTCCGGTTCCTTCCGGGAGCTCAACGGGAAAATGACGGTGAGCGATCCCTTCGCCTTCCCCGGATATGGGGCAAAGGCGGATGCGGTGAGACGGAAAACAGGGCTTTTAGAGGCGGTGGTGACGGCAGTGGGCACCATACACGGGAAAAAATGCGTCATCGGTGTGCTGGACAGTCGGTTTTTTATGGGGAGTATGAGTTCGGTGGTGGGGGAGAAGATCACCCTGGCCATTGAATATGCCCGGAAAAACCGTCTCCCCCTCCTCCTGTTTTCCGCCAGCGGAGGGGCCAGAATGCAGGAGGGAATTCTTTCCCTGATGCAGATGGCCAAGACCAGCGGCGCCCTGGCCCGGTTTTCCGAAAGGGGCCTGCTCTATATTTCGGTGCTGACCAATCCCACCACCGGGGGCGTCACCGCCAGCTTTGCCTCGCTTGGGGATGTGATTTTGGCGGAGCCGGGGGCCCTCATCGGCTTTGCGGGCCCCAGAGTGATTGAACAGACCATCGGGGAGACCTTGCCGAAGGGCTTTCAATGTTCCGAGTTTTTGATGGAACACGGCTTTGTGGATGCCGTGGTTTCCAGAGAGCGGATGAGGGACACCCTGGGCGAGCTTCTCCTCCTCCACGAGAGAGGGGGGCGCACATGAATGGGAAAATGAGCCCGGCGGAGCGGCTTGTTCTGGCGAGACATCCTCAGCGTCCAAACATCGACGACTATATCAGTCGGCTCTTTCCCCACTTTTTTCCCATGCGGGGGGATCGGCTGGGGGGAGAGGACGCGGCCGTTCTGGGCGGGGTCGCCCTCTTCCGCCGACAGCCGGTGACCGTAATCGGGACACGGAAGGGAAAGGGGCTGGAGGAAAATCTCTCCGGTCATTTTGGGATGCCCAGCCCGGAGGGCTATCGTAAGGCCCTCCGCCTGATGAAGCAGGCGGAAAAGTTCCGCCGTCCCATTCTTACCTTTATCGACACCCCCGGGGCCTACCCGGGAATCCAGGCGGAGGAGCATGGACAGGGGGAGGCCATCGCCAGAAATCTCTATGAGATGAGTCGGCTGACCGTACCCATAATCGCTGTGATTACCGGGGAGGGGAACAGCGGTGGGGCGTTGGCCCTTGGGGTGGCCAACCGGGTCCTCATGCTGGAGAATGCGGTCTATGCCATCTTGTCGCCGGAGGGCTTTGCCTCCATTTTGTGGAAAGATGCCTCCCGCCATGCCCAAGCCTGTGGGCTGATGAAGATGACAGCCGGGGAGCTGAAGGAGCTGGGGGTCATTGATGAGGTCATCCCGGAACCGGAGGGGGGTGCCCATCTGGCCCCTGAGATTCTCTTTCGGGAAGTGGAAGCCAGCCTCGCCCGACAGCTGGACCACTTTGCGGGATGGAGAGGGACAGCCCTGACGGAGGATCGGTATCGGAAATTCCGCTCCATGGGGCGGAATGTCAAATAGGAGGAGCCATGAAGGGAATCAAAATTCGGGGTACGGGACGCTGTGTTCCTCAAGGGGTCCTCACCAATCAGGACCTGAGTCAGAGGATGGACACATCAGATGAGTGGATTACCAGTCGGACCGGGATTCGGCGGAGGCATCACTGTAAAAAAGAGACCCTGACCGGGCTGAGCCTGCAGGCCGCCGGGGAGGCCCTGAGAAAGGCAGGGGTGGCTCCGGAGAAAATCGGGGTCTGTGTGGTGGCCACGGTGACACCGGAGACTCTGGTCCCCAGCACGGCCTGTATGCTGCAAAGGGAACTGGGTCTGGCGGAGGATACCCTCTGTTTCGACCTCAACGCCGCCTGTACCGGTTTTCTGTTTGCCCTCCATACCGTGGAGTGCCTTCTTCAAGCCTCTTCCAGACCCTTTGGGCTGGTTCTGGGGGCAGAGGTCCTCAGCCGGATTGTCAACTGGGAGGACCGGAGTACCTGCATTCTTTTTGGGGACGGAGCCGGAGCCGTTGTGGTGGAGAGCAGGGAGGGCTGGCCCTCCATTGGGGCGGTTATGGGCTGTGTCGGAAATGACAGGCTTCTCCATGTGGATGGACCAGGCTCCGGAAGGCCGCCTCTCCTCTCCATGGAGGGACAAAGGGTCTTTAAATTCGCCGTGGAGGCGGTGCCCCGGTGCATGGATCAGGTGCTGGAACGGCACGGTGTTACGGCAGACCAGGTGGACTTCTTTGTGTTCCATCAGGCCAATGCCCGAATCATCGATCTGGTGGTCCGAAAATACCAGATCCCGGCGGAAAAATATTATATCAATCTAGAAGAATATGGAAACACCTCGGCGGCCAGCATCCCTCTGGTCCTCAGTGAATTGGAGGAGCAGGGAAGGATAAAGGCAGAAAGCCGTGTTTTGATGGTGGGCTTTGGAGGTGGATTGACCTGGGGCGGCGCCCTGGTGGAGTTTGCGGAAGGAGCGTATGGGGATGAGAGGAAATGAGCTGTTGGGAACTGAGTTTCCCATTATTCAGGGGGGGATGGCCAACATTGCCACGGGAGAATTTGCCGCGGCCTGCTCCAATGCCGGCGCCCTTGGGGTCATTGCCACCGGGGGGATGCGTTCCGCCCAGGAGCTGCGGGAGCAGATCCACATCTTCCGCGCCCTCTCCCAAAAGCCCTTTGGGGTCAATCT
Organism: Oscillospiraceae bacterium; assembly: GCA_020025395.1. Lineage (GTDB taxonomy): Bacteria > Bacillota > Clostridia > Oscillospirales > Oscillospiraceae > JAHHSE01. Next base: position 16,250 of record JAHHSE010000004.1, on the reverse strand, counting down.
GATGCTGATGAATCCCTGTGCGGATGCGCTGGCCCAGGTTCTGATGGAGGAGAAAGTCCCGGTGGTCACCACAGGGGCGGGAAATCCCGGAAAGTATATCCCCGCCTGGAAGGAGCATGGGATCAAGGTGATTCCGGTGGTGGCGGCCACCGTTCTGGCCCGCCGGCTCCTGCAAAAGGGGGTGGATGCCGTCATTGCCGAGGGGACCGAATCGGGAGGCCATGTGGGCGAGATGACCACCATGGCCCTGGTTCCCCAGATGGTGGACGCGGTGGAGGTCCCCGTGTTTGCGGCCGGGGGAATCGCCGACGGAAGGCAGGCCGCCGCCGCCCTGGCCCTGGGGGCCTGCGGGGTGCAGGTGGGAACCTGCCTGCTGGTCAGCCGGGAGTGTCCCATTCATGAAAACTACAAAAAGGCCCTGCTGGAGGCCAAGGACAGCGATACCATCGTCACCGGACGGAGTGCGGGCGCCCCGGTTCGGGTGCTGAAAAATCGCATGGCCCGAGAATATCTCCGACTGGAGAAGGAGGGGGCCTCCCTGGAGGAGCTGGAAAAGGTCACCCTGGGAGGGCTTCGCCGGGCGATTGGGGGAGATATCGTGACCGGCAGTGTGATGACCGGCCAGGTGGCCGGGATGCTCCGCCGGATCCGCCCGGTGAGAGAGATTTTGGAGGAGCTTTCTTTCGGCGGACAGAAGGTGCTGCAAGAGACCTGTCAAAGCTGGCAGGAGAGCGAGAGGACGAGAGGAGAGGGAGCCTCATGAAGCTGGGTTTTTTATATGCGGGACAGGGGAGCCAGAAGGTGGGCATGGGAGCCGATCTCTATGAGGCGTATCCCGCCTTTCGGCAGGGAGTGGACCAGGCGGAGCCTGGATTTGACTGGAAGACCCTGTGCTTTTCCGGGCCGGAAGGGAAACTGAATCAGACCCGGTATACCCAGCCCTGTATGGTGGGGTTTGCGGTGGGCATGACCCAGGTGCTGAAGGAGAAGGGAATCCTCCCCTCCGTGGCGGCGGGACTGTCCCTGGGAGAGTATTCCGCCCTGTATGCCGCCGGAGTGCTGGAGGGCAAGACCGCCATTGAGCTGGCCGCCTTCCGGGGGGCGGTGATGGAGGAGGCGGGAGCCGGTGTGGAGGGCGCCATGTCGGCTGTGCTGGGCCTGGACCGGGAGAAGCTGCAAAGGGCCTGTGAGGAGGCCTCCGCCCATGGAGTCGTGGTGATCGCCAACTATAACTGTCCCGGTCAGCTGGTGATCGGAGGCGAGAAGAGGGCGGTGGAGGAGGCGGCCCGCCTGTCCAGGGAGCTGGGAGCCAAACGGTGTATGCCCCTCAAGGTGAGCGGCCCCTTCCACACCCCCCTGATGAAAAAAGCGGGGGAGGCCTTGGAAGAGCGGTTTTCTCACATCACCTTTCACCCTATGACCATCCCTGTGGTCTTCAACTGTCTGGGGGATGTGTGTGACCGGGAGGCTCAAATCCCAAAGCTTCTGGTCCGCCAGGTGCAGAGCAGTGTGTATATGGAGGATTCCCTTCGGAAAATGGGGGAGATGGGACTGGATGCCCTGATTGAGATAGGTCCCGGAAAGGTTCTCAGCGGGTTTGCCAGAAAGACGGTCCCTGAGATGCCCGTTTTTGGGGTGGAGACCGTTGAGGATGTGGAAAAACTGTCAGATCATCTGGGACAGCTGGTAAAGGAGGGTTCAAAATGAGTTTGGCGGAAAGGGTGGCGGTGGTCACCGGGGGAAGCCGTGGAATCGGCCGGGCAGTCTGTTTGGAGCTGGCCCGGCAGAAAGCCTGCGTTGTCCTGTGCTATGCGGGCCGAAAGTCCGGTGCGGAGGAGACCGCAAAGGCCTGTGAAAGGCTGGGAGCCAGGGTTCTGGCGGCGCAGTGCGATGTGGCAAAGGAGGAGGAGGTCCAGGCCCTGATGGCAAAGGCCCTCTCCGAGTTTGGAAGGATCGACATTCTGGTGAACAATGCCGGAATCACTAGGGACGGACTTCTTATGACCATGAAGGAGGAGGCCTTTGACCAGGTGGTGGACACCAATCTGAAGGGGGCTTTTCTCTGCATGAAGGCGGCGGCCCGGCCCATGATGAGACAGCGGTATGGGCGGATCATCAACTTAAGCTCGGTGGTGGGTCTTCGGGGGAATGCCGGTCAGGTGAACTATGCCGCCAGCAAGGCGGGGATCATTGGGATGACCAAGTCGGCGGCCAGAGAGCTGGCCTCCAGGGGAATCACCGTCAACGCAGTGGCCCCCGGCTTTGTGGAGACGGACATGACGGCAGGTCTTCCGGAGCAGACGAAGGAGGCCCTGAAAAAGGAAATTCCGATGGGGCGGCTGGGCAGTGCCCGGGAGATCGCCCAGGCGGTGGCCTTTTTCGCCCGGGAGGAATCCGCCTATGTGACCGGGCAGGTGCTGGCGGTAGACGGCGGGATGTCCATGTAAGGGAGGAAGGACAGATGAGCAAACGACGGGTTGTGATCACTGGCTTAGGGGCGGTCACCCCCATTGGGAACACGGTGGCGGAGAGCTGGGACGGCGTTCGGGCGGGGGCCTGCGGCATCGGTCCCATCACCCGGTACGATGCCGGGAATGGGAAGGTGAAGCTGGCGGCGGAGGTCAAGGACTTTGACCCTCTGGCCCACTGGAGCAAGGCGGAGGCCAAACGGATGGGCCGCTTTACCCAGTTTGCCGTGGCTGCCGCCAGGGAGGCCGTTCAAGGCCTTCCTTTGGATGGGCTGGATTTGGATCGCTGCGGGGTGATGGTGTCCAGCGGGATCGGAGGACAGAATATCATTGAGGAGGAGTATGTCCGGGGGTCCCAGCGGGGCTGGGACAAGGTTTCCCCCTTCTATATCCCCACTGCCATCTGCAATATGGCGGCGGGGCAGGTGGCCATTTACACCGGCTTTCGGGGGATGTGTACCTGTCCGGTTACCGCCTGTGCCGGAGGGAGCAACGCCGTGGGAGATGCCTTCCGCTATATTCGGGACGGCTATGCCGAGGTTATGATCTGCGGGGGGACCGAGTCCAGCATTACCCCCCTGTCCATGGGAGGCTTTACCGCCATGAAGGCCCTAAGCCAGTCGGAGGACCCGAACCGGGCCTCCATCCCCTTTGATCTGGAGCGCAATGGCTTTGTCATGGGAGAGGGAGCGGGGATTCTGGTCCTGGAGGAACTGGAGCACGCCGTCCGCCGGGGGGCCGCCATCGTTGCCGAGGTGGTGGGCTATGGGGCCTCCTGTGACGCCTACCACATGACAGCCCCGGCCCCCGAGGGCAGAGGCGGGGCCAAGGCCATGGAGATCGCCCTGGCTGATGGCGGGGTGAAGGGGGATCAGGTGGACTACATCAACGCCCACGGTACCTCTACCCCCCTGAATGACGCGGGAGAGACCGAAGCGGTGAAGGCCGTCTTCGGGGAGCACGCCTATCGGCTGATGATGAGCTCTACCAAGTCCATGACCGGACATATGCTGGGGGCGGCCGGAGCGGTGGAGGCCATCTTTACGGCCCTGGCCCTGCGGGACGGATATGTGCCCGCCACCATCCACTATCAGACCCCGGACCCTGTCTGTGATCTGGATGTGGTGCCCAATCAGGGGAGAGAGAGGGAAATTCAATATGCCATGTCCAACTCTCTGGGCTTCGGAGGACACAACGCAAGCATTCTTTTGAAACGATGGGAGGAATCGGAGTGGAGTTAAATTCCAATCAGATCGCGGAGCTGCTGCCCCACCGCTATCCCTTTGCTCTGGTGGATCGGATTTCAGACTATGAGCCGGGTCAGTGGGCCAGGGGGATCAAGTGCGTCAGCGTGAATGAGCTTTTTTTTTGCGGTCACTTTCCCCAGGAGCATGTGATGCCGGGGGTTCTGATTTTGGAGGCCCTGGCCCAGGTGGGGGCGGTGGCGATTCTGTCTCTCCCGGAGAATCGGGGGAAGATTGCCCTCTTCGGCGGAATCAAGCAGGCCCGCTTTAAGCGGAAGGTGATTCCGGGGGATGTGATGGATATGGAGTGTGTGCTGACCGGGCATCGGGGAAAGGTGGGGATCGGCACCTGCACCGCAGCCGTCCGGGGAGAGGTGGTGTGCAGCGCGGAGCTGATTTTTGCGGTTTCGGAAGAATAATATTTGCCGAATGCCCACAAAGTTGCTATACTGAAGATAAACACAAAGGAAAGTGGGCGGGCGATATGTTGAAAAGTTCTTTTTTTACGGTGTATACGAAGTTTAAGCTCCATTTCTACAAGGAGATTTTTCAGCGGTTTCAGAACCGGGAGGCCAGTCTGTCAACCATGGAGACCTTCAGCATGGAGACCATTCTGGCCTTGGGGAAGCCTACCGTCAATGAGTTTGCCACCTTTATGTGCATCTCCTCCCCCAATGCGGCATATAAGGTGAACAGTCTCATCAAAAAGGGCTATCTCAACAAGGTGCGCTCCGAGAGTGATCGGCGGGAATACCATCTGGAAGCAACCGAAAAATACTACCAATATTACAATATCAGCACCAATTATCTGGATCGGGTGATGGATCGGATCACAGAGCGTTTTACTCCGGAGGAGTGCGGGAAGCTGGAGGAGATGCTGACCATCATTCACCAGGAGCTGATGCCCGAGGTCCAGATCCCCGATGTGATCTTTCAAAAATAAGAAAAGGGACTGACGCACAGAGATGGGTCAGTCCCTTTTTCCTCCGTTTCCTGTCAATTTGGAAGCTTCCGGAGAGTAAAAGGGAGGGGGAAGCGGTGTATTGACAAGAGAGAAGAACCTCTTTATAATTATATAAATAGCCTTTTGTAAGAATTTGGCCGGGAGGACGGCAGAGCCGCCGAGCGCCTGTATGGGGAACGCTCCCGGCGATTGGAGCAAACTTCTTGAACATCGAGCTGGAGGTGTTTTCCTTGCGTTTTTATGATGCGCTGCAGCTGGACCCCGCGGTGCTAAAACCAAAGATTCAGGCGGCCAAGACCATGAAGGAGCGTTGGCAGCTGTGGGGGATTCTCGCTCTTCGCTCCCTTCTGATTGTTCTCTTTGCCATCCTTTTTATCGGCACCTTGTCCAATGTGTTCGGAGCGGAGAACAGCGCCATGGCAGTGGCGCTGTTCTGTATCTTGCTGGGGATCCGCTTTGTGGATTTTGGATACTGCATCGGGGACTCCATGGTGACACTGGCCCTCTCCTTCCTCCTTCTGCTGACGGCCCCGGTGGCGGCCTCTCTCCTCCATCCTTTGTTTGCCGTTCTCCTCCATTTCGCCGCCTTTTTTGCCCTCTCGCTGATGACCTGTGAAAAGCCGGAGATGGGAAATGGAGGCCTTTACAGCTTCGCCTACATTTTCCTCACCGGGAATCCGGTCACCGGAGAGATGTTTGAGAAACGGTGCTGGATGACCCTTTTTGGCTATCTTCTGTGCGGGACCATCCTCTTTTGCAAGCATCGGGAGAAGAACCGGGGGGTCCGATTCCGTCAGGTGCTGAAGACCTTCCGCCTCTCCCGGGAAAAATGCCGGTGGCAGCTGCGAATGGCCCTGGGGGTCAGTCTGGCCCTCTCACTGGGATGCCTCTTTCACCTGGAGCGGTTTATGTGGATGGGCTTTGCCTGCGGATCTCTCCTCTCCTCCTATCCCTATACCTCCGATGTGAAGGAGCGCTCCTGGTATCGGATGCTGGGAGTGGTGACAGGGTCCGGCCTGTTTTTTGTGATCTATCTCCTTCTTCCCCCAAAGCTACATCCCCTGATGGGCCCCCTGGGCGGGCTTTGCCTGGGCTTCTGCACCGATTATCGGTATAAATCTGCCATCAACTGCTTCGGCGCCCTGATGCTGGCCGCCGGACTGTACGGGATCCACGGGGCGGTCCTGCTCCGAGTGTTCAATAACCTTTTGGGGGTCCTGTTGGGATTCGTCTTTGTCCGGCTCTATCAGGTTCTGGTGGACAGACACTTTGAGAACACCGAAAAAAGGACGGGGTAAGAGAGTTTCTGCCTTTGTTTCACCACTGAAAAACAGCGCCGGGAGACGCTCCGTTTGGGAGACGCTCCTGGCGCTGTTTTATGGGCGGGGTCAAATGAAGCTTCTTCATCGGGTCAATCCATTTCAGAGGTTCGCTCCCTCTGCTGAAGGAGGAAGATATCCTTGAAGAGGCTTTCCTTTTCCCCCTGAGAAAGCCTCATGAAAGCGCAGCCATAATAGATAAAGGAATGGGCGGAAAGGACTTTTTGGGCATCGCTCTCCCTGGTGAAGGTGCGGTGAATGACACAGGGAAGGGTATAGGAATGCGGGGCCTTTGGATAGAGGGCCGCCTGGGTGAGAAGAATTTGGTCAAATACATGGAATTCCTGTGTGCATCGGAAGCAGATGCCGGTCAGGCTGATATCAACCAGCTGACAAGGGACCTTTTTCTCCTCCTGCCCCATAAGGGCCGCATAGGCGGTTCCGCTCAGAACCTGGCGGAATCCGTCCCGCTGATCCTCCCGCTCCACAAAATTAATGGGATGGACCCACCAGAAGTCCTTGGACTGCCGTTTTACATGGGCATAGAACAGGATCACCTGATCCCCGCTGAGAATCTGAAGCTTGATTGGGGCGTCGTATTCTGCGTGGGAAAGAATCTGGTCTCCTCGGTAGGAGGAGATCTTGATCTCATCGCATTCTGGATCATAGCCCTCAATCCGCCCCACGAAATAGCAGATATTATCAAAGTTTAATACTCTGCAAAGGGAGCCGAGATAGGCCTTTCCGGTTTTTTTGTCCAGTGTTGAGGGATGGGAGAGGTCTTCTTCCGGTTTCTTTCCACCCATCCATCCTTTTACAGCATCCATAAAAGGGCTCATGTTATCCACCACATTTCCTTGAAAATTTGGAGGATCCCACTCAGTCCCCGGCGGTCAGGAATCGCAGGGGGCGGTCTGTTCGCTGAGAAGCTGATAAAGAGCGGGAAGCTCCATGGGACGGTAGTAATAATAGCCCTGGATCACATCACAGCCGGTATCCTGAATGATGGCGTTCTGTTCCTGGTTTTCCACCCCTTCTGCACAGACCTTTTTTCCAAACTGATGACAGGCGTAGACAATGCTGCGGATAAATTGGAGCTTTTGGTCCGAATCCACCATCTCATCCAACAGAGAGCGGTCCAGCTTGATGACGCGGCAGGGATAGCGGAGGAGCATCTGCATGGAGGAATAGCCGCTTCCAAAATCATCCAGAGCAATCTCCAGTCCAAGCTCCCTACACGCCGAGACAAAGGAAGCGAGCTTTTCCGGCTGTTCGTCCAGGAAGCTCTCGGTCATTTCCGCGACCAAATGAGAGCCGTCTAAGTGATATTTCTCCAGGGACTCTTTCATGATATCGATAAAATGGGCATCTGTCAACTGGCGCAGACTGACATTAAAGGTGAGATAGAAGTCGGGGATGTAGGAAATCAGGCGGGTACAGCTGCGGACCGCCTGTTCAAAGACCCATCTTCCCACCAAATGGATGGTGTCTCCTTTTTCCAGCATGGGGATAAAGACGGCGGGGGAGATATCCTTTCCCTCGTACTGCCAGCGGAGCAGAGCCTCTCCCCCCACGATTTTCCCGGTCCTGGAGCAGACGACGGGCTGAATCACAATTCGGAAGTGTTCCATCCCGTTTAAAACATCCTGATTGAGGGTCAGGGCAATTCCGGAGACCTGCCTGATCTTCCGAATATCGGTGGTGGAATTGTCTATATATGGTTTGGAGCCGTCGTGCTTGGCGATGCGAATCAGCAGAATGATGTGCTCAAGAAAATTATCCAGGGTGAGAGAGGGGGAGGGGAAGGTCAGAATGCCAAAGGAGCAGGCGTGGTGAATGGAGAGGTCCATGGTGTGGTAGCAATGATGGATGATGGTCCGAAGCTGTTGGATCAGGTCCGCCCCGCTCTCCTGACATTCCGGATCCACCAGAGCAATGCAGCGCATTCCCTCCAGACGATAAAAGGACATTTTATCCGAAAGCTGTTCGGTTATGCCGTCCGCGATCATTTTCAGAAGACGGTCCGCATAGGAGCGTCCCCTTGTATTATTGATCTCCGTGATGTGATTGAAGCTGAAGCCGATGACCCGGCAGACCGTGCCGCTGCCCTGCAGCTCCTGAAGCCGGGGGAATGCCACAGAGACCCGGGGGAAATTCGTGATGGGGTCCACCACAAATTCATTGTCCTGATGGGTGATCCGTCCGGAGAAAAAGAGGGGCAGGCTCTTATCCTGATTCCACTGGATGAACCCGTAGCAGCGGATCCAGATTTTTTTGCCGCTGGCGGTCCGAACCTGATAGCGAAGATCATGTACGGTGCGCTTTTTCTGAATGATGTCCCTGAGATCCTGCCAGTACAATTTCCGGAATTTGGGGGAGGTGATGTGCTTGGCCCAGACATGGGGTAAATGGGGGACCACATTGCTTTGAAACCCGAACTCCTGCTTCATATTGTCCGAGATATAGAACAGATCCCTCTGCATATCCCCAAAATAGAAATAGCTGGAGGTATTTTGAGCGGAGATAGACTGGAACAGGGCCTCCACATCGTGATAGGTGCTGCTCCAGAACTGATAGAAGAGGCTTCGGCCGGAATCCGGCACGGCCGGGGAGGGAACGCTGCAGTCAGCCCCCCGATGAATCCCTTTTCTCTCATAATATTCCCGCTTGTTCTGGTACATGATTTGATTGGCGGAATCGATCAGGGCATTCAGATCCAGGGGGGCGGTATCCGACCAGGCGTGTCCCAGGGCCATATAATGGCTGCCCTGGGTGATCTGGGACCGGAGGGAGTCCAGATTAAGCTGAAAATCGGATTGGGAGCAGTTGGGGAAGAGGGCGAGGAACGCTCCACCGCCGATACGGTAGATCCGATCGGTGTCCAGGGTCCGGGAGATGAGCTGACAGCATTGGAGGATCAGCTCATCCCCCGCGAGACGGCCCATGGAGGCATTGACCTGCTTAAGGCCGGAAATGTCGCAGCAGATGGCACCCGCGGAGGCCAGGGGTGTCTGCCTGGCGCAGTGGTCAAGCAATGCGTTCTGATTGAAGACCCCGGTGAGGGAATCGTGAAAGCTCAGATGGTTCAGATGCAGGAGAAGATCTCTCTGATGAAGGAGGGAGACCAAAAAGTAACCGATGATATGGAGCAGAGAGGAGAGGATGGGGATGGTTTCCGGGTCGGGATTATCCACCCCGATAAAGCCCAGAAGCCGACCCTCCGCACAGATGGGCCCTGCCGCCATGGAGGAGATTTCCTGGGGCTTTAAAAAGGCGTAGGTCTTGGGATGCAGGGTGCGGATCTCCTCCAGATCCTCGATCACCACCACCTGATGCTCCCGGAAGGCATCCATCCACCAGTCGATCAGCTCCAGGGGTTCCCGCTGAAGAAGATCCTTTTGGGGAAGGACCCCCTCCAGACACCACTCATAGGTATTGCTGAGCAGATTGGACGGGTCGATTTCAAAGACATAGGAGCGGCTGCAGTGGAAGGTCTTCCCCAGATAGGAGAGCATCATATCCACAGCGGTCTCCGGGTTGGAGGTGGAGAAGAGCTGTTTCAGGCACTGATTGAGAATGGCCTCCGTTTTGGGATAGTAGTGGGTGGTGGCGTGAAGCTCCGAATCCATGTCGATGGCGATCTCCATCCGATACCGTTTCCCATGCTCCTCAATCAAGGTGTCTTTGATGAGAAAACGCTTGTTGACAATTGGATTCTTGTGGACCCAGGAGACAAAGGACGACGGGGTCAGGGTCCGGTTGGTGCAGAAAGAGCATGGCTCTGAATAGCCCTGTAAGACCTCATAGCATTTTTTTCCCCGGTATTCCTTATGGGTGCGGTATCCCAGCAGGTTGCGCAGACAGGCATTCATGTAGACGAGTTCATTGGACTCCGGATCCGACACATAGACGGCCTCGTCCAGGGATTCAAACAATTCCCATACCGATTTCATAATCCACCCCTGTTCCATTGCCTCCTTAGAGGCAATGCTGGCAGCATTTTTCCGTGGATAGCATATGACAGTATAGCATACAGGCAGAGCGTTGGGAAGAGAAGAAGGAGGAAAAAGGATGATTTTGTCGAATTTACTGAAAAAAGGGGGAGGGAGGGTGCCCCCTAAGAAATGCCGGGGGGTTCAGGGAGAGGAGGAGGAAAGGTCCCCTGACCGGAGCCGGAAGGGGGGCCTTGTGCCTCGATCCGGGCTTTGGCCCCCTGGATATGGTCTTCCAGGAGCAGGTCCACGAATTGGATCAGCTCCTCCGGGGTCTCCCGGATTTCGCCCAGAAGCCAGCTCTCCATGAGGCCGGCCAGGCCGATGACATAGATCTGGGTCAAAAGGGCCACATGAGCGGAGGACCGGGTTTCGTTCAGCGCCTCGATGGTCCGGTGAATCACCGCGTGAACATCGGCCTCAAAGAAACGGCGGAGATGCTCCCGGCCCAGGGAGCGCAGGGCGCACAGGCAGACCTCCCGATTGGACTGAAGGTATTGGAAGGTCTGTAACAGCCCCTCTTTCCAGAGCAGGGCGCCCTCCCGCTCCTTCAGAAGGGGGACGGCCTCCTCCTGAAACATCCAGCGCATCAGGTCATAGATGTCCTCAAAATGATAGTAGAAATTCTGCCGTTTGATGCCGCAGAGATCCGTGATTTCCCGGATGGTGATTTTCTCCAGGGGTTTTTGTGCCATCAGTCCTTTTAAAGCGGAGGCCATGGCGTATTTGGTCTGCTGGGAGGCTGCATATGGTTTCTTTGCCATCCGTCCCTCTCCTTTGGCTTCATGAATTTTCCCCCCGTGCCGCGGAGGACCGAGGGGTGCTTTCAGGTCCATCATATCACAGGAACCGGATCGGAACAATGAAAATTCATGGAGGAAGGAGGAAAATATGACAGATGCTTCAAATTGTCCTTTGCGATTTGTTCCGTTTGGAGGTACTGTATTAAAAAAGAAGGATAGGAGGATGACCTATGACAGAATCCTTTTCCATTGTGCTGGACAGCCAGCTGGGGCCGAGGACGGGGATCCTGAGCCTTGAATATCATCAGCAGGAGGTGACCGGGTCCCTCTCCATTCTGGGATTTGAAAATCCGGTGACCGGAGAATGGCTGGGGAGGGACCGGCTCCGCCTGTCCCACAGCATCCGCACACGGATGAATGAGTTTCCCTGTCAGTCCCTTTTGGAAGTTCACCAGGACCGGGTGACAGGCACCATATGGATGGATGAGACCAGGATGCGCTGTTACGGCGAGAAGCTCGGGAGGGATCCCGACGGGGAGAAAGGGGAGGAAGTATGAGCGGAGAGAAGCAGAATAAAGAGAGCTTTATGCTGCGGCTGGCCACCTTTATCGTGGATAAGCGCAACTTATTTTTTCTATTGGTCATCATTGGGACCATCTTCACCCTCTTTTCCCGAAATTGGGTGGAGGTGGAGAATGATCTTTCCACCTATCTGCCCTCCACCTCAGTGACCCGGCAGGGCCTGGATGTGATGGAGGAGCAGTTTACCACCTTTGGAATGGCGGACTTCATGGTTTCAAATCTTTCCCTGGAGGACGCCTGGCGGCTGAAGACCCGTCTCTCCGAGGTGGAGGGGGTCCAGAAGGTGGAATTTGACAATACCCCGGAGCATTATGCCGATGCCTCCGCCCTCTATTCCATCACCTTCTGCTACGATGAAAAGGATGATCGGTGTCTGGATGCCCTGGCGGCGGCGGAGGAGAGCCTCTCCGGCTGGGATCTCTATGTCTCCACCGAGCTGGGAAACGCCAAGGGAGAGATCATCGACGCGGAGGTCAGCGTCATCATGGTCTATGTGGCCGTTATTGTACTGGTGGTGCTGGTCCTGACCTCCCAGACCTATGCGGAGGTTCCGGTGCTGGTGCTGACCTTTGTGATCGCCATGATTCTCAATTTGGGCAGCAACTTCCTTTTGGGGAAGATCTCCTTCGTGTCCAACTCGGTGACCAGCATCTTGCAGCTGGCCCTCTCTCTGGACTATGCGGTTATCTTCTGCAATCGCTTTAAGGAGGAGCATCAGAATCTCCCCATCCGGGGGGCCGTCATCGCGGCCCTCAGCAAGGCCATCACCGAAATTGGAGCCAGCTCCCTCACCACCATCGGCGGACTGGTGGCCATGATGTTCATGCAGTTTAAGCTGGGTCCCGATATGGCGATCTGCCTGATTAAGGCCATCCTCTGCGCGCTGCTCTCCGTCTTTGTGGTGATGCCGGGCCTTTTGATGCTCTTCGGCCCCCTGATGGATAAGACGGAGCATCGGAGCTTTATCCCCAAAATCCCCTTTGTGGGGAAATTCGCCTACGGGACCCGCTTTCTTCTCCCTCCCCTCTTTCTGGTTCTGGTGCTGTTGGGGATGCACTTTTCCAAGGGCTGCCCCTATGTCTACGGCTACGGAAGCATTGAGACCCCAAAGCTCAACCAGGTCCAGATTGCCGCCCAGATGATCGAGGATACCTTTACCACCAAAAATGTGGTGGCTCTCATGGTGCCCACCGGTGACTATGAGAAGGAGCGGATGATTCTGGATGAGCTGGAGGAGCGGCCGGAGGTGGATCATACCATGGGACTTTCCAATGTGGAGGCCATGGACGGCTATATGCTGGCGGACCGGCTCACCCCCCGGCAGTTCTCCGAGCTTGCGGACCTGGACTATGAGCTGGCCCTTGGGATTTTTACCGCCTATGCGGTGGATCATGAGGAGTATGGGCAGGTGGTGGGCGGCATCTCCAACTACAGCGTTCCCCTGATGGATATGCTTCTCTTTGTCTGTGACAAGCTGGACGCGGGCTATGTCACCCTGGAAAAGGATCAGATGGACAGCCTTCATGATGCCCGGGAGCAGATTCAAAACGCCAAACTCCAGCTGCAGGGGACGGAATACGACCGTATGCTGATCTTCCTGAATCTGCCGGAGGGCGGGGAGGAGACCTACGCTTTCCTGGATACCATTCAGGGGATCGCCCGGCGCCACTATCCCGAAGGGAATATTTACATCGCAGGAAACTCCACCACGGAATACGACTTCAAGCTGGCCTTCTCCACGGATAACACAGTGGTCAGCGTGGTCTCCATCCTGATTGTGCTGGTGGTTCTCCTGTTCACCTTTAAGTCGGCCGGAATGCCTGTGCTGCTCATCATTGTGATCCAGGGCAGTATCTGGATTAACTTCTCCATCCCGGCCTTTACAGGGACCCCGCTCTTCTTCCTGAGCTATCTGGTGGTAAGCTCCATCCAGATGGGTGCCAACATCGACTACGCCATTGTGATCGCCAGCCGGTATATGGAGCTTAAGAATACGATGGACCACAAAAAGGCCATTATAGAGACCATGAACTTTGCCTTTCCAACCATCATTACATCGGGAAGCATTTTGACCGTGGCCGGTCTTCTCATCGGACAGATGACCTCGGAGGCCGCCATTGTGGGCATCGGTCAAAGCCTGGGACGGGGCACCATTTTGTCCATTCTTCTGGTCATGTTTGTCCTGCCCCAGATCCTGCTTCTGGGCGGCACCGTGGTGGAGAAGACCTCCTTCTCGGTCCCCAATGCCATCAGGCGGCACAGCGCCAGCGGACGGGTCCGTGTGGATGGTCTGGTGCGGGGAGAGATCTCCGGCACCATCAGCGGCTCCATTCATGCCATTGTGGATGGAGATGTCAACCTGAACCTCATCTCGGGTTCTGTTTTGGAGGAGGAAGACGATGAAGGGAAAACGAACTGACAGGGCCGGGGGAATCCGCTCCCTTTTTCTGGCGCTGCTCCTGTGCGTTCAGCTGGTGCTTCCCGCTCTGGCTGTGCAGGAGGGCAGAATTGAGATCAATACGCCCCAGGATCTGCTGGAGCTGGCTCAAAAATGCAAGCTGGACACCTGGTCCAGGGGGAAGACGGTGATCCTGACCCGGGACATCTCTCTGGCGGGGATTGAATACAGCCCCATCCCCACCTTTGGGGGGACCTTTGACGGGAACGGTCACGCCATCACCGGGCTGGATTTGTTCCAGAGCATCTCCACCGGGGGACTGTTCGGCATCCTTCAGGAGGGGGCCGTGGTCCACAATCTCCGGGTCAGCGGAACGCTGACCCCCTCCGGAAAAGGGGATATTCTGGGGGGGCTGGCAGGAGAGAACAACGGACTCATCACCGACTGTGCCTTTTCCGGCACCGTGGTGGGGAATGAGCGGGTGGGCGGTATGGTGGGCCTCAACGGCCTCACCGGACAAATCAGAAACTGTACCGTCTCCGGAAATATCACGGGAAGGAGCATGACCGGCGGAATCACCGGAGAGAACCGGGGGGCCGTTGTCTCCTGCCGCAATGACAGCTATGTGAACATCAAAAGCCTGGATCCGGGCATCGACCTTACCAATCTGGATCTGGAGCTGTCCAATACCCTCTTCACGCTGAAAACCCTGGGCAGCTTCAATGTCAATACGGATACCGGCGGGGTGGCGGGCTACTCCTCCGGGATGGTGACCGGGTGCGTGAACGCAGGCGTGATCGGATACCAGCATACGGGGTATAATACCGGAGGCATTGTGGGCCGGAGCTGCGGTCATGTGGCAAACTGCATGAATCGGGGTCAGGTCTTCGGACGGAAGGATGTGGGCGGGATTGTGGGGCAGGCTGAGCCTTACATTCTGCTGGATCTCTCCAAGGACACTCTGAAGGAAATTCAGGGGGAGCTAAACCGCCTTCGGGGCATTGTGAATCGGTCGGCAGACCATGCGGATCGCTCCTCGGATGATATCGCCGCCCAGCTGAATGCCATAGGGGACAGCGTAGAGTCCGCCATTCACCATACCCAGGACCTCACCGACCGGATGTCCGACTATACGGACGGCGTGATTACGGAGATTAACCGGGGCGGGGACATTCTGGCGGAGGCCATGGACCGGATGGCGGAGATCTCGGAGGAAGCCACCGCCTTCTCCAAAGAGGTCACCTCGGCTCTGGATCAGATCGGGCAGGCCATTCGGCAGATGGCCCGTGTGGATGGGTCCGGGGTCCGGGAGGAGCTGGAGAAGTCCGCCGACGATCTGGCGGAGGCGGGAGAACGGATCGGGAAGGGGACCCGAGAGCTGGAGGATGGGATGCGGGAGCTGTCCGCCGTTGTCCAAATCGAGGATGAGAAGGCCGCCCGCGCGGCCCTGGACAAGATTGTATCCGGCCTTTCAAACCTCTCCGCCGCCGCCCAGACCATCAGCCGTGCCTTGGAGACGCTGATAGGGAATGGGCTGTGGAGCCCGGAGTGGGGAGCGGCGGCCCAGGATGTGATCCATGGGTGCCGGGATCTGGCCTCGGCTCTGGAGCGGATCAGCAAGGGGGTGGCCGACCTGCATCACAACCTCACCTTTGACTTCTCCGCGCTTCAGGATGGATTTCGTGAGCTTCGCCGGGGGATGGAGACCCTGAGCGATGCCATGGGGGATGTGACAAATTCGATCCGCCATATGAAGGAGGCCTTAAAGGAATCGGAAGACCTCTCCCAACAGCTCAAGGATGCCGCCAATGGGATGGCCGATGGGCTGGATGCCCTGGAGAGAGCGGGGGAGGCGGGGACCGGGGTGCTGACCCGGGCGGAGGACCTTTTCGCCTATCTCTCCAGCACCGATCCCATTCAATTTGCCCACCCATCCGCGGAGTGGGAGGCCTCCTCCAATGCCCTCTACGACACCCTGGAGCAGATAAGAGGCGGGATGGAGCGGCTGAACCGCTCGGCAAATTCCACGGTCGGGAGCCTCACGGATGATATTCGGGCCACCAATCAGCAGCTGGGAACGGTCATTGATCTGATGATCGACACCATCTATGATATGGAAAACACCTCCCCGGAAGATCGGTTTTCCGATACCTCAGAGGAGGATATCAACGGGGTGACCAGCGGAAAGATTGCCTCCTGCACCAATCTGGCGGTCATCTCCGGCGACCTCTGTGTGGGCGGGGTGGCCGGCTCCATGGCGGTGGAGTATGAGCTGGACCCGGAGGATGATCTCCTCTCCAATGAGGCCCCCATCTATCGCAAGGCCTTTGAGCTGAAGGCCATTTTGCAGGGCTGCACCAACACCGGTGAGATTGTCGCCCGGCGCAATTATGCGGGCAGCGTCTGCGGACGGATGGATTTGGGTCTGGCGGTGGATTGCAGGGGCTATGGAACGGTGAGCAGTGAAAACGGGGACTATGTGGGGGGCGTTTCCGGGTTTGCCACCGGGGCCATTCAAAGCTGTGTCTCCAAGTGTACCC